>JAIESJ010000247.1 GCA_019746155.1 Burkholderiales bacterium | reverse complement strand
GCCGCTGTCGCTGCTGGCGCGCACCGCTTACGTCTACCCGAAGCGCGCGGCCGTGATTTACGGCGACGAGCGGTTTTCCTGGTCGCAGGTTCATGCGCGCTGCCGGCGCTTTGCCTCGGCGCTCAAACAGCGCGGCATCGGCACCGGCGACACGGTGGCGGCAATGCTGCCCAACGTGCCGGCGATGTACGAGGCGCACTTCGGCGTGCCGATGGCGGGCGCGGTGTTGAACACCCTCAACACCCGGCTCGACGCCGCTGCCATCGCGTTCATGCTCGATCACGGCGAAGCGAAAGTGCTGCTCACCGACCGCGAATTTTCCGCCGTCGTGGAGAAAGCTCTCGAACTCGTCGCGGCCAGGCCGTTGGTGATCGACGTCGATGATCCCGGGTTCAGCGGCGGAAAATTAATCGGCGAAACGACTTACGAAGAATTCATTGCTGGCGGTGATCCGGAATTTGCCTGGCGAATTCCGGACGATGAGTGGGACGCGATTTCGCTCAACTACACTTCCGGCACCACCGGCAATCCCAAGGGCGTGGTCTACCACCATCGCGGCGCCTACCTCAATGCCATCAGCAACATCGTCTCCTGGGGCATGCCGCAGCACCCGGTCTATCTGTGGACGCTGCCGATGTTCCATTGCAACGGCTGGTGTTTCCCATGGAGCATCGCTGCCGCAGCCGGCACCAATATCTGTCTGCGGCGCGTTGACGCGAAGCTGATCTTTGATCTGATCCGCCAGCACCGCGTCACGCACTACTGCGGCGCGCCCATCGTGCACAACTTGCTGCTCAACGCACCCGCCGAATGGAAACAGGGCATAACCCATACCGTATCGTGTCTGGTCGCGGGCGCGGCACCGCCGGTGGCGATAATCGAGGGCATGGAGAAAATGGGTTTTGACATCACCCATGTCTACGGGCTGACCGAGACCTATGGTCCGGCGGCGGTGTGTGCCAAGCACGAGGAATGGGACGAGCTGCCGCTGCAGCAGCGCGCGGAACTGAACGGCCGCCAGGGCGTGTGGTACCACATGCAGCAGGGCATGACGGTGATGGACCCGGTGACGATGCGGCCGGTGCCGTGGGACGGCGAGACCATGGGCGAGATCATGTTCCGCGGCAATCTCACCATGAAGGGCTATCTCAAGAACCCGCAGGCCACGCACGAGGCCTTCGCCGGCGGCTGGTTCCACAGCGGGGACCTCGCCGTGACGCAGCCCGATGGCTATGTCAAGATCAAGGACCGTTCCAAGGACGTCATCATTTCCGGCGGCGAGAACATCTCCTCGCTCGAGGTGGAAGACGTGCTCTATCGCCATCCGGCGGTGATGGCGGCAGCGGTAGTGGCCAAGCCCGATCCCAGGTGGGGCGAAGTGCCGTGCGCCTTCGTCGAGTTGAAGGAAGACGTTCAGACGACGGAGTGCGACATCATCGAGCATTGCCGCGCGCGCATGGCGCATTTCAAGGCGCCGAAGCAGGTGGTGTTCGGGCCGCTGCCCAAGACGTCCACCGGCAAGATCCAGAAGTTCGTCCTGCGCCAGCGGGCGAAATCGGCGTCGGCGATAGAATAGATTGAAAAAACAAATACTTGGCCACAGAGGTCACAGGGAGCACAAAGAAAGGCATTAAAAGCATTAATGCCAAGGACGTGAAGGAAAAACGAAATAAATCTGTTTTTATCTTGGCGTCTCGGCGGTTCAAGGAATCGGCTGTTCTCTGTGGCTGAATTCAGGTTTTGATGAGTAACGAATACATTCTCGAAACGCGCGGGCTCACCAAGGAGTTCAAGGGTTTCGTCGCGGTCAGCGACGTTAATCTCAAGGTCAGGCGCGGCTCGATACACGCGCTGATCGGCCCCAATGGCGCGGGCAAGACCACGGTGTTCAACCTGCTCACCAAATTTCTGCAGCCGACGACTGGCAGCATTTTTTATAACGGCACCGATATTACGGAAGACAGGCCGGCGCAAGTGGCGCGCCGCGGTATCATCCGTTCGTTCCAGATTTCCGCGGTGTTTCCCCACCTCACGGTGCTGGAGAACGTGCGTATCGGCCTGCAGCGCAAACTCGGCACCTCGTTTCATTTCTGGAAATCGCAGAAATCGCTGGAGCAGCTGAACGGGCGCGCGATGGAACTGCTGGAAGCGGTGGACCTGGCGTCGTTCGCCGGCACGATGACGGTGGAGTTGCCCTATGGCCGCAAGCGCGCGCTCGAGATTGCGACCACGCTGGCGCTGGACCCGGAGCTGATGCTGCTCGACGAGCCGACGCAGGGCATGGGGCACGAGGACGTGGGGCGCGTGGTCGGGCTGATAAAAAAAGTCGCTGCCGACCGCACCGTTCTCATGGTGGAACATAATCTCAACGTCGTCGCCGATCTGTCGCATGTCATCACCGTGCTGCAACACGGCTCGGTGCTGGCCGAGGGGCCGTACGAGGAGGTGTCAAAGAACCCGCAGGTTCTTGAAGCCTATGTCGGGGCCGCCCATGACTAGCGCCTGCCGATTCGGTGTATCCTGCAAGGGTGATGGATGACAAGTGCGTTTGCACCGGACACGGAAATGCTGCGGGTCACCGACCTGCATGCCTTCTACGGCGAATCACATATCCTGCACGGCATTGATTTTACCGTGAACCGCGGCGAAGTCGTGACGCTTCTGGGCCGCAACGGTGCCGGACGCACCACCACGCTGCGTGCGCTCCTGGGGCTCACGGGGAAGCGCAGCGGCTCGATCATGGTCAACGGCCGGGAGACGATAGCCATGCCGACGCACCATATTGCGCACCTCGGCATCGGCTACTGTCCCGAGGAACGCGGCATTTTTGCCGGCCTCACGACGGAGGAGAACCTGATGCTGCCGCCGGAAGTGGCGAGCGGCGGCATGCCGGTTACGGAAATCTACGGGATGTTTCCGAATCTTGCCGAGCGCAGAAACAGTCCCGGCATGCGGCTGTCGGGCGGCGAGCAGCAGATGCTGGCCATTGCCCGCATCCTGCGCACCGGCGCCAGGCTGTTGCTGCTCGACGAGATCAGCGAAGGGCTCGCGCCGGTGATCGTGCAGTCGCTGGGACGATTGATCCGCGGGCTGAAGGAGCGCGGTTACACTATCATCATGGTCGAGCAGAACTTCCGCTTTGCGGCGCCGCTTGCCGACCGGCATTACGTGATCGAACACGGGCGCATCGTGGAGACCGTGACCAAGAACGAATTGGAGTCCAAGATGGATTGTTTGCACGAGTTGCTGGGCGTTTGAAACCTTGTCTATCACCTTCAAAGGAGGATAAAAATGAAACACAAATTGATGTTTGCGCTGGTTAGCGCTGCCCTGATGTCGCTGCCGGCGGGCGTTGCACTCGCGCAGCAGAAAAAGGCCGACGCCAAGCCCGCTGCGGTCAAGCTGTCCGACGGCATGGTCAAGATCGGAATTTTAACTGATCTTTCAGGTACTTATTCAGACCTTGCCGGGTCGGGCTCGGTATTGGCGGCAAAAATGGCGATCGAGGATTTTCAGGCGCAGGAGAAAGACCGGGCGTTCAAGATCGAACTGGTTACGGCCGATCACCAGAACAAAGGTGACGTTGCTTCGAACCGGGCGCGCGAATGGTTCGAGCGCGACCAGGTCGACATGATCGGCGACCTGGTGACGACTTCCACGGCGCTGGCGGTGATGCCGGTGGCAAAGCAGATGAACCGCATCACCATCGTCTCGGGCGCGGCCTCGACGCCGATCACCGGCAAGAACTGCACCGATCTCAACGTCCACTACGTCTACGACACCTACGCGCTGGCGGTCGGTACCGGCAAGGCGGTAGTGAAGCAGGGGGGCGACACCTGGTTTTTCCTCACTGCGGATTACGCGTTCGGGCATGCGCTGGAGAAGGACACCACCGAGGTGGTCATTGCCAACGGCGGCAAGGTGCTGGGCTCGGTGCGTCACCCGTTCCCGGGCACCGACTTCTCGTCGTTCCTGCTGAAAGCGCAGGCTTCGGGCGCGAAAGTGATCGGGCTTGCCAACGCTGGCGCCGACACCCAGAACGCGATCAAGCAGGCGGCGGAATTCGGCATCACGCCCAAGCAGTCGCTGGCCGGGCTGCTGATGTTCATCTCCGACATCCACAGTCTCGGTCTCAAGGCGACCCAGGGCATGTATCTTACCGAGGGTTTCTACTGGGACTTCAACGACGAGACGCGCGCCTGGTCGAAGCGCTTCTTTGAGAAGCACAAACGCATGCCGACCATGGTGCAGGCCGGCGTCTATTCCTCGACCCTGCACTACCTCAAGGCCGTCAAGGCCGCCGGCACCGACGAAGCGAAGGCCGTCATGAAGAAGATGAAGGAGACGCCGGTCAACGACTTTTTCGCGAAAAACGCGAAAATCCGCGACGACGGTAGGCTGGTTCACGATTTCTATCTGCTGCAGGTGAAAAAGCCGCAGGAATCGAAATCGCCGTGGGATTACTACCACGTCCGCCAGGTGATCAAGGCCGAGGACGCGGTGATGCCGGGCGCCAAGACCGAATGCCCGCTCCTCAAGATGTGAATGAGTGAAAAGTGACCGTGTGAAGAGGAAAAGCTCTGCCCCTCCTCTCCCCCGTTTTCGGGGGAGAGGGCGGGTGAGGGGGCGTCACCCTTCGCCCTTCATGCCTTCACGATTTTTTGCATTGCTTTCCGATGTTTGAGTTGCTGGGCATCACGCCGCAGGCGCTCTACGGCCAGTTGCTGGTGGGGCTGATCAACGGCTCGTTCTATGCCATCCTGAGCCTGGGTCTTGCCGTGATTTTCGGCATGCTCAACATCATCAACTTCAGCCACGGCGCCCAGTACATGATGGGGGCGTTCATCGCCTGGATCGGATTGACGCAGGTCGGGCAGTGGATCGGCGATCCCGGGTTCTCGGTCAGTTACTGGACGGCTTTGCTGCTCTCGCCGCTGCTGGTCGGCGCCTTCGGCATCGTGATCGAGCGCACCATGCTGCGGCATCTCTACAAGCTGGATCATCTGTATGGCCTTCTGCTCACCTTCGGCATCGCGCTCATCATCGAAGGCCTGTTCCGCGACTGGTACGGCATCTCCGGCCAGCAGTACGAGATTCCCGAGGCGCTGCAGGGCGCGATCAATCTCGGTTTCATGTTCTTGCCCAAGTATCGCGCCTGGGTGATCGTCGCTTCTCTCGTCGTGTGCTTTGCGACCTGGTACGTGATCGAGCGTACCAAGCTCGGCGCTTATCTGCGCGCCGGTACCGAGAACCCCAAGCTCACGCAGGCGTTCGGCATCAACGTGCCGCTCATGATCACGCTCACCTACGGCTTCGGCGTGGCGCTCGCCGCGTTTGCCGGCGTGCTCGCCGCGCCGATTTTCACGGTGGGGCCGAAAATGGGCGCGGATCTCATTATTGTGGTGTTTGCGGTGGTGGTGATCGGCGGCATGGGCTCCATCCTGGGGTCGATCGTGACCGGTCTCGCTCTGGGGTTGATCGAGGGGTTGACCAAAGTGTTCTATTCCGAAGCTTCGGCGGTGGTGATTTTCGTGATCATGGTGATTGTGCTGCTGGTGAGACCGGCCGGCCTGTTTGGACGCGAACGATGAGCAGGACCGCGCTTGGATTCATCTTGTTGATCATCGCCGGTGTGGTGGCGCCGTGGCTCAACATTTATCCGACGTTCCTGATGAAGGGCTGGTGCTTTGCGCTTTTTGCGTGTGCGTTCAATCTGTTGCTGGGCTACACCGGGCTGCTGTCGTTCGGCCACGCCGCTTTTTTCGGCGCCGCCAGTTACATCACCGGCCATGCGCTGAAGGTGTGGGGCCTGCCGCCGGAAATCGGCCTCCTGGCCGGCACCGTTTTTGCCGGGGTGCTCGGATATCTGTTCGGCAGCCTCGCCATCCGGCGCGCCGGCATCTACTTTGCAATGATCACGCTGGCGCTGGCGCAGATGCTTTATTTCGTATGGCTGCAGATGAAATTCACCGGCGGCGAGGACGGCCTGCAGGGCGTGCCGCGCGGCATGATGTTCGGGGTGATCGACCTCACGAACAACGTGAACCTCTATTACGTGGTATTCGCGATTTTCCTGTTCGGTTTTTTCATGATCTATCGCACCATACATTCACCGTTCGGACAGGTGCTGAAATCGATCCGCGAGAACGAGCCGCGCTCGATTTCTCTCGGCTACGACGTGGCCAAATACAAGCTGCTCGCGTTCGTGATCTCGGCGACGCTGTCGGGACTGGCCGGGGCGACCAAGACCGTGGTCTTTCAGCTCGCTTCGCTTACCGACGCGCACTGGCACATGTCCGGCGAAGTGGTGCTGATGACGCTGCTGGGCGGCATGGGCACGGTGTTCGGCCCGGTGGTCGGCGCGTTCGTCATCGTGACGCTGCAGAACGAGCTTGCCGACAAGGTGGGCTCGTGGGTCCAGGTCATCATGGGCTTCATTTTCGTGATATGCGTGCTCGCCTTCCGCCGCGGCATCGTCGGCGAGCTGATGGCGCTGTTCAGGAACCTGTACCAGCGGCCTGTCGGGCTTTCTGCCCGGCAGGCTGATGTGAAAGACACGAAGGCCTGACGAGGTCAAGAACGAGTGGGCGCTGGTGTGTCTGGCCTACAACGTGAAGCGATTACTCGTTCTGGCAGGGTGATGGGCTGACGGGGACGGGCGGTGCCGGCGGAATCACGCCTTGCCTTTTTGTAAGCAGCCTGTCGCAACGGCCTTCATCAGAAGTCCATCCGGTGTCGTTACGCACAACCTCAAACAGATCAGTCCGGCAGGCTGCTAGCGTTGTTTCCGCGCCGAATCCACAAGCTGGAATCCGGTCGGCGCCGTTTCTTTGGGCAGCGCAATCCGGTAAAATGCGGCTTTCCTCATTTTTCTTTCCGAGTACATTCCGCAGGGAGTAGCGATGAAAGTCCTGGTCACGGTAAAACGCGTGATTGACCCGTACGTGAAGGTGCGCGTCAAATCGGACGGCAGCGGCGTCGAGACCGCCAATGTCAAGATGACGATGAACCCGTTCTGCGAGATCGCGGTCGAGCAGGCGGTGCGCATGAAAGAAGCCGGGGTGGCGTCCGAAATCGTCGCGGTTTCCATCGGTGTCCAGCAATGCCAGGAAACGTTGCGTACCGCGATGGCGATGGGGGCCGACCGCGGTATCCTGGTCGAAACCGCCGGCGAGGTCCAGCCGCTGGCGGTGGCCAAGGTGCTCAAAGCCATCGTCGACAAGGAACAGCCGAAGCTTGTCATCATGGGCAAGCAGGCGATCGACGACGACTCCAACCAATCGGGGCAGATGCTGGCGGCGCTCCTCGGCTGGCCGCAGGCGGCTTTCATTTCCAGTATCACGGTCAACGGCGAAACTGCCGACGTCACGCGCGAGATCGACGGCGGTCTCGAGAAGCTGACGGTCAGGCTGCCGGCGGTGGTCACCGCCGATCTGCGCCTCAATGAGCCGCGCTACGTGACGCTGCCCAATATCATGAAGGCGAAAAAGAAACCGCTCGAGGTGATGAAGCCCGACGCGCTTGGTGTCGATATCGCACCGCGGCTCACGATACTGAAAGTGCAGGAGCCGCCCAAGCGCGGCGCCGGCGTCAAGGTCGCCGACGTGAAGGAACTGGTGGCCAAGCTCAGGAACGAAGCGAAGGTGATCTAAGTAGCGCGGGGGCATCGCGCCCCGGCCGTTGGTGAATATGTCGAAGCAAAGGATCGGATTTAATGAGCGTTTTAGTCATAGCGGAACACGATAACCAGCAGCTCAAGCCGGGCGTCGCCAACACCATCGCCGCCGCCGCCAGAATGGGCGGTGACATCACGGTGCTGGTGGCCGGCCATCAATGCGGCGCGGCGGCACAGGCCGCGGCCAAGGTGGCGGGCGTCGCCAAAGTCCTGCTGTGCGACGCGCCTCACTACGCGGGGGCGCTGGCGGAAAACCTGGCGGCGCTGGTGCTGACCATAGCCGATCAATACACGCACATCGTCGCGCCGGCGACCGGTTTCGGCAAAAACTTCATGCCGCGGGTGGCGGCAGTGCTCGACGTGCAGCAGATTTCCGACATCAGCGCGGTGGAATCGCCGGATACCTTTGTGCGGCCGATCTATGCCGGCAATGTGCTGGCGACGGTGCAGTCGAAAGACAGGATCAAGGTCGTCACGGTGCGTGCCACCGGGTTTGATGCGGCGGGCGAGAGTGCGGCGCCGGCGCCGGTCGAAAATCTTGCGCCGGCTGCGGATTCGGGGCTGTCGAAATTCAACGGCCAGGAACTGTCCAAGTCCGACCGCCCGGAACTGACCGCAGCGCGCATCGTCGTCTCCGGCGGGCGCGGCATGGGCAGCGCCGAGAACTTCAAGATTCTCGAAGCGCTGGCCGACAAGCTCGGCGCCGCGGTCGGCGCTTCGCGCGCGGCGGTCGATTCGGGTTTCGTGCCCAATGATTACCAGGTCGGGCAGACCGGCAAGATCGTGGCCCCCGAGCTCTACATCGCGGTCGGCATCTCCGGCGCGATCCAGCACCTGGCCGGCATGAAGGACAGCAAGGTGATCGTCGCCATCAACAAGGACCCGGAGGCGCCGATTTTCTCGGTAGCCAATTACTGGCTGGTGGAAGACCTGTTCAAGGCGGTTCCCGAGTTCACAGCGGAACTTTAATTCCGTGAATCGTGATTCGTGAATCGTGAATCGTGAATCGCCGAAGCGACGGATGCTGCGGGTTTAACCTTTACGATTAACAATTAACGATTCGCAGAGGTGAAGCATGTCCACGTATAGCGCTCCGCTTAAGGACATGCAGTTCGCGATCAAGGAACTGGTGGGCCTCGACGAGGTCGCGGCGCTGCCGGGCTGCGGGGAGGTCAGCGCCGGGCTGGTCGACGCGGTGCTCGCCGAAGCGGCGAAATTCGCGCAGGAAGTGCTCGATCCCCTGAACCGCAGCGGCGACAGGCAGGGCGCGCGGCTCGCCGACGGCAAGGTCATCGTGCCTGACGGCTTCGACAAAGCTTACAGGCAGTTCATCGAAGCCGGCTGGAACGGCCTGTCGGGACAGCCGGAGTTCGGCGGGCAGGGGCTGCCGCACATCGTCGCCATGCCGGTGCAGGAGATGTGGAACAGCGCCAACATGGCGTTCTGCCTGTGCCCCATGCTCACTTCCGGCGTGCTGGAGGCGCTGCACGTTCACGGCACGCCGCAACAGCAGAAAACCTACCTGCCCAGACTGACCGCCGGCGAGTGGGCCGGCACCATGAATCTCACCGAGCCGCAGGCCGGCTCGGATCTCTCCGCGGTGCGCACGCGCGCCGTGCCCGAGGGCGATCACTATCGCATCCACGGCACCAAGATTTTCATCACCTGGGGCGAGCACGACATGGCGGAGAACATCATCCACCTTGTGCTGGCGCGCACACCCGGCGCGCCGGAGGGCGTGAAGGGAATTTCGCTGTTCATCGTGCCGAAGTTTCTGGTGAATGCCGACGGCAGCCTGGGCGAAAGAAACGACGTCAGATGCGTGTCGCTCGAGCACAAGCTCGGCATCCACGCGAGCCCTACCTGCGTGCTGGCTTACGGCGACGGCAAGGGCGCGGTAGGTTTCCTGGTCGGCGAGGAAAACCGCGGCCTCGAGTACATGTTCACCATGATGAACCATGCGCGGCTCGGCGTCGGCATGGAGGGCGTGGCGCTGGCGGAACGCGCCTATCAGCATGCGCTCGAATACGCGAAGACGCGCGTGCAGGGACGCGAAATCGGCCAGAGAAGCGGCGACCGCGTGACCATCATCCATCACCCCGACGTGCGGCGCATGCTGATGTCGATGAAAGCGCAGACCGAAGCGATGCGTGCGCTCGCCTATTTTGCTGCGGCAGTGCTCGACCGCGCCAAGCGCCACCCTGACGAGCAGGAGCGCCGCAGACACCAGGCGCTGATCGATCTTCTGACGCCCATCGTCAAGGGCTGGTGCACCGAGCAGAGCGTGGAAGTCGCCACCACCGGCATCCAGGTCCACGGCGGCATGGGTTTCGTCGAGGAAACCGGCGCCGCGCAATTCCTGCGCGATGCGCGCATTACCACGATCTACGAAGGCACGACCGGCATCCAGGCCAACGATCTCATCGGTCGCAAGGTCGCGTTCGAGCAGGGTGCAACCGCCAAAGCGGTGATTGCCGCGATGCGCGCCGTCGACGGTGAACTGGCAAAGCACGCGGAACTCGCTGCGATCCGCGCGTCGCTCACGGCCGGCATGCGGGCCGTGGAAGAAGCGACCGACTGGCTGGTTGCGACTTATCCCGCAGATGCAAAAGCCGCGGCGGCGTGCGCGGTGCCCTATCTGAAACTTTTCGGCATCGTCGCCGGCGGCTGGCAGATGGCGCGCGCAGCGCTGATCGCGCAGTCGCGGCTCGAAGCCAAAGAGGGCGATGCCGACTTTTATCGCGCCAAGCTCGTCACCGCGCGCTTCTACGCCGACCACATCCTGCCGCAGGCGGCCGCGCTCGGGCACACCGTGGTGAACGGCGCGGACAGCGTGCTCGCGCTCGATCCTGCCGGATTCTAGCTTTTCCAGGTCGCATTGCTGCGGTAATCGCGGCCGTGTATGCTGGCATTATGTGCTGTGCCGTTGCGCCAAGCGGCGTGAAAATGTAAGTAATAACAACCCGCTCGGTGCACTTTCCGGCCGCTCTTCACAGGTGTGCAATCATGAACGCGTTGCTGATCGTTCTTGCCACAATCGCGGTCATCTGGACTTTCGCCTATCACCGCCTGCCGGCCGGGGCGTGGACGATCGTAGCCGCAATCGGCCTGGGCCTGCTTACGGCCTACTCGGGCTGGCCCCAGCCCTTGCTTTACGTCCTGTGGGCCGTTTTTGTCGTCGTCGCGTTGCTCATGAATCCGACGCCGATCCGCCGCGCGGTGGTAAGCCGCCCGCTGCTTAATCTGTTCCGGAAAATCCTGCCGCAGGTTTCCCAGACCGAGCAGGAGGCGCTCGAGGCCGGCACCGTGTGGTGGGAGGGCGAGCTCTTCAGCGGCAGCCCCGACTGGAACAGGCTGCTGTCTTTCCCCAAGCCGACGCTTTCCGCCGAGGAGCGCGCGTTTCTCGACGGGCCGGTCGAGGAGCTGTGCCGGATGAGCAACGAGTGGGAGATCACGCACGAGCTCTATGACCTGCCGCCGCATATGTGGCAGTTCCTCAAGGACCAGGGTTTTTTCGGCATGATCATCCCCAGGGAATATGGCGGCCTGGGGTTCTCGGCGCTCGCGCATTCCGAGGTGATCATGAAGCTCACTTCGCGCAGCGGCACCGCCGCCATATCGGTGATGGTGCCCAACTCGCTCGGGCCCGCCGAACTGCTGCTGCACTACGGCACGAAAGAGCAGAAAGACTACTACCTGCCCAGGCTTGCCAAGGGGCTCGAGATCCCGTGCTTTGCGCTGACCAGCCCCGAAGCGGGCTCCGACGCGGGCGGCATTCCCGATTTCGGCATCGTCTGCCGCGGCGAATGGGAAGGCAGGAAAGACGTGCCGGGCATCCGCGTGACCTGGGAAAAGCGCTACATCACGCTGGGTCCGATCGCCACCCTGCTCGGCCTGGCTTTCCGCCTCTATGATCCCGAGCGCATACTGGGCAAGGCGGAAGACGTCGGCATCACGCTGGCGCTGATTCCGATCAAGACGCCCGGCGTGCACATCGGGCGCCGCCATCTGCCGTTGAACGCGGTATTCATGAATGGTCCGACCTGGGGCAAGGACGTGTTCATTCCGCTGGATTACATCATCGGCGGCGGCGATTATGCCGGGCAGGGCTGGAAAATGCTGATGAACTCGCTGGCCGCCGGACGCTCGATCTCGCTGCCCGCGAACAGCCTGGGCATGGCCAAGCTGTGCGCGCTGACGACCGGCGCCTATGGCCGTGTGCGCACCCAGTTCAAGACGTCGATCGGCCGCTTCGAAGGCGTGGAGGAGGCGCTGGCGCGCATCGGCGGCAACACCTACCTCATGGACGCCGCGCGGGTGATGACCGCGGGCGCAGTCGATCTGGGCGAGAAGCCTTCGGTGGTGTCGGCGATCGTCAAATATCACTTGACCGAGCGCGCCCGCCAGGTGATCAACGACGCGATGGACGTGCACGGCGGCAAGGGCATTTGCATGGGCCCCAGCAACTACCTCGCGCGCGGCTATCAGCAGATGCCGATCGCGATCACGGTCGAGGGCGCCAACATCCTGACGCGTTCCATGATCATTTTCGGCCAGGGTGCGATCCGTGGCCATCCGTACGTGCTCAAGGAAATCGCCGCGACGCGGGAACCCGATCCGCGGAAGGCGCTCGCCGATTTCGACGCCGCATTCTTCGGGCATCTCGCTTTTGTCGTGACCAACGAGGCGCGCGCGTTCTGGCTGGGACTGACCCGGGCGCGCTTCGTGAGCGTGCCCGGGGACGCGCATACCCGGCGCTATTACCAGCAGCTCACGCGTCTTTCCAGCGGGTTTGCGCTGATGGCGGACGTGGCGATGCTGGTGCTGGGCGGGGCATTGAAGCGCCGCGAGCGGCTGTCGGCGCGGCTGGGCGATATCCTGAGCCAGCTCTATCTCGCGTCCAGCGTGCTCAAGCGCTACGAAGACGACGGCCGGCCGGCGGAGGACTTGCCGTTGCTGCACTGGGCGATGCAGGACGCGCTGCACAAGATCGAGGAGGCGTTCTTCGGCCTGTTCGAGAATCTGCCCAATCGCTTCATTGCATGGACGCTGCGGGGCGTGATATTTCCCCTTATCCTGCCTTATGGCCGGGAGTTCAGCCCGCCGCGCGACGAACTCGGCAGTCGGGTCGTCAATCTGCTGCTGGTGCCCAATCCGGCGCGCGAGCGCCTGACCGGCGGCATCTTTGTGTCGCAAGACGAGAATGACCCTGTCGGGGTATTGGAAGCCGCGCTGCGCGCAGTGATTGCAGCCGAAGACGTGGAAGCGAAAATCCGCGCGGCGCACAAAGCCGGCACGATAGCCGGAAGGTTTGCGGACGAACTGGCCGAGCAGGCGCTCGACAAGGGGGTGATCAGCCGCGCCGAAGCCGAAATCCTCGAGCGCGCGAAGCGGTTGCGGCGCAAGGCCATCATGGTTGACGATTTCCCGCAGGATTTCGGCAAGACCGAAATTTATCAGACTACCGAGCCGGTGACGTTCGAGGCGCTGCGCAAGACGGCGTGAAAATGCTGTTCAACCGCTAATGAATTCTTTTCAATACCCTTCTTCTCAATACACCCCTCAAGTACCCCTCAAAAGGGTATTGAAAAAAAGGAGTGCTGAAAATAGCCCGTTCTTCGCAATACCCGCTCGACGGGTGCTTGAGGGGTACGCCGATAAACGCAGATGAAATCAAAGGCGAACAATCCGGGGGTTTTATCGGCGTTAATCGGCGTTTATCTGCGGTTAACGCTTTTTGGGTTGTTGCGCTTATGAGCGGGAGCGTGCTCTATACGGTGACGGACGGCGTGGCGACGATCACGCTTAATCGTCCGCGGGTGATGAATGCGCTCGATGCGGAGATGATCGTGCGGCTGCGGGAAGTTTGTGAGCAGGCGGAGCGCGACCGCAATGTGCGGGTGATATTGCTGCGCGGCGCGGGACCGGCGTTCCTCGCCGGCGGCGATGTGGCGTTCTTTCACGCGAATCTTGCGCGCGCGCCGGGAATGGTGATCGGGCTGGCAGGCGAGCTGCATCGCGCAATCCTGGCGCTGCGGCGCGCGATGAAGCCGGTGGTGGCGAGCGTGCACGGTGCGGCGGCCGGTGCCGGCATGAGCCTGGCGGCGGCCTCGGACTTTGTGATGGCCGCGGCCGACACCCAGTTTATGATGGCTTACAGCAGGATCGGCGCCAGTCCTGACGGCGGCAGTACCTTTTTCCTGCCACGATTGATCGGCTACCAGAGAGCAATGGAGTTGCTGCTGCTGTCTGAGGCGGTCGACGCCGAGACCATGCGCGGCCTCGGGCTCGTCAACCGCGTCGTGCCGGCGCCGGAACTGGAAAGCGAAACGCAAAAATTCGTCGCACGCCTTGCCGTCGGCCCGACTATCGCCTATGGTGAAACCAAGGCGCTGGCGAACCGGGCCTGCGATGGTTTGCTCGAAGCGCAGCTCGAAGCCGAGGCGCAGGCGTTCGCGCGCTGCGCCGGGACCCGGGATTTCGCCGAGGGCGTGACGGCGTTTGTCGAGAAGCGCAAGCCGGTTTTCAAGGGCGAGTGAGGCGTGAGGAGTTAAGAAGCGAGGGGAAAAAAGTCGAAACTCGGTAAGCTGTCCCTATCGCCTCACGCCTGACGCCTTACCGGGTTGCGGATCGGCGACGAACGAAACAACAAGGAACAGTCGAATGGGAGATTTGCGGGGCAAAACCATCTTCATCACCGGCGCCAGCCGCGGCATCGGCCGCGAAATTGCGCTCAGGTGCGCTCGCGATGGCGCCAACGTCGTGATAACCGCCAAGACCGCCGAGCCGCATCCCCGGCTTCCGGGCACGATACACAGCGTTGCGCAGGAAGTGGAGGCCGCCGGGGGCAAGGCGCTGCCGATCCGGCTCGACGTGCGCGATGAGGACGCCGTGCAGCAGGCCGTCCGCGAGGCGGCAGCGACTTTCGGCGGAATCGACATCCTGGTCAACAATGCGAGCGCGATCCTGCTCGCCGGCACGCTGGCGACGCCGATCAAGCGCTTTGATCTGATGTTCGGCGTCAACGTGCGCGGTACCTTTGTGTGCTCTCAGGTATGCATTCCCTATCTGGCGAAGGGCAGGAACCCGCACGTTCTCAATCTGGCGCCGCCGCTCAACATGAGCGCACGCTGGTTCAAGGACCACGTTGCGTATACCATGGCGAAATACGGCATGAGCATGTGCACGCTGGGGATGGCGGCGGAATTGAGGCCCGAGGGCATCGCGGTGAATTCGCTGTGGCCGCGTACCACGATCGCCACGGCGGCGATTGAGATGAACTTTCCCGCGGCGATACTGAAGGCGAGCCGCAAGCCTGCGATCATGGCCGATGCCGCCCATGCCATTTTCAACCGCGACAGCCGCAGCGCAACGGGCAACTTTTACATCGACGAGACGGTGCTGCGCGAGGAGGGCGTCACCGACTTCGAGCATTATGCCGTGAGCCCCGGCACCAGTCTGTATACTGATCTGTTTCTGGATTGAGCAAAGCGGTAAGCGGTAAGCCGTAAGCGGAAATCAGACACACTTTGCCATTCACTGCTTACTGCTTACTGCTTACTGCTTACTGCTTACTGCTCACCACTCACCAAAGAATAAGGAGGAGCCATGTCACAACAGGCGAGCCACGTTATTCCGATCGAAGCGTCGGTTACGCTCGATGGTTTGTTCCGCGAACGGGTCAGGCGCACGCCCGACCGGGTGGCCTACCGCGATTTCAACCGGCAGCATGGCAACTGGCGCGATTACACTTGGGCGCAGATGGACCACCAAGTCGCGCGCTGGCAGGCCGCAATGGAAAAGGACGGGCTGAAAGCCGGCGACCGCGTCGCGGTCATGCTGCGCAATTCGCCCGAGTGGGTGATGTTCGACCAGGCGGCGCTGGGCCTGGGCCTGGTGGTGGTGCCGCTTTATACCCAGGACCGTCCCGACAACATCGCCTACATCCTCAACAACGCAGGCTGCAAAGTGCTGTTGTTCGAAGGCATGGAGCAGTGGCAAAGCCTGTCCGGCGTGCGTGACCAGTTGGGCGGTCTCGTGCGCATCCTGGCGGTTACTGCGCTACCGGATGTCGTGGACGAATCGCGCCTGAAATGGATCGGCGAATGGCTGCCGGACGGGGGCGGCGAAACGCGGCATGTGCCGCGTGATCCGAACGCGCTCGCAACCATCGTGTATACCTCGGGCACCACGGGGCGGCCGAAGGGCGTGATGTTGTCCCACCACAATATCCTGAGCAATGTTGCGGCCTGCCTGGGTGTGCTTGCCCCGGGGCATGAGGATGTTTTCCTGTCGTTCTTGCCGTTGTCGCACACTTTGGAGCGCACCGCCGGTTATTATCTGCCGATGGCGACGGGATCGGTTGTCGGCTATGCGCGCTCGATACCGCAGCTTGGCGAGGACTTGCAGAGCATACGCCCGACTTTTCTGATTTCGGTGCCGCGTATTTACGAGCGCGTCTATGGCGCGATCCGTGCCAAGCTCGACGAAGGTCCGCCACTCAGGAAAAAACTGTTCCAGATGGCGGTCGACATCGGTTACGCGCGTTTCGAGCACGCGCAGGGCCGCGGGCCCTGGCTGCCGTCGTTCCTGCTGTGGCCGATACTCGAGGCGCTGGTGGCGAAGAAAATCCTGGCGCGGCTCGGCGGACGGTTACGGGCGGCGATTTCCGGCGGCGCTGCGCTCTCACCCGAGATCTCCCGCGTATTTCTCGGTCTCGGGCTGAATGTGCTGCAGGGCTACGGCTTGACGGAGACCAGCCCGACGGTATCCGCCAACCGGATCGACGACAACGTGCCGGCGAGCATCGGACGCCCGGTCCCCGGCGTGGAGGTCAAGCTCGGAGCGGACAACGCGCTGCTCATCAGGGGGCCGAACGTCATGCTCGGCTATTGGAACAATGAGGAGGCGACCAAGGCCATGATCCAGCCCGACGGCTGGCTCAACTCCGGCGATATCGCACGCATCGATGCGCAGGGGCATATCTTCATCACCGGCCGGCTCAAGGAAATCATCGTCATGTCGACCGGCGAGAAGATCCCGCCGGCCGACGTGGAAGCGGCGATCATGCGCGACCCGTTGTTCGACCAGGTGATGCTGCTGGGCGAGGGCAAACCGTATTTGAGCGTGATGGCGGTGCTCAATCCCGACCGCTGGAACAAGCTGGCTGCCGAACACGGACTTGATGCGGGCGCTTCCGAAACCCTGAAATCGAAACAGGTGGAGGAGATTGTCCTGGCGCGCATTGCGGCGCAGCTCAAGGAATTTCCCGGTTATGCGCAGGTGCGCCGTGCGACCCTGACGCTCGAGCCGTGGACGATAGAGAACGGACTGCTGACCCCGACCATGAAGCTGAAGCGCGCCAAAGTGATGGAGAAGTTTAATACGGAGATCGACCGGATGTATGCCGGTCATTGACTGGCAGTGAAGAGTGAGGGGTGAAAAGTGAACAGTGACGGGGCGGAACGGCAACAGGGGGTGACGGCGCTGCCCGTCGGAAAGGAGCCGACGCTGCGCGTGGTGCCAATGCCGGCCGACGCCAACCACACCGGCGATATTTTCGGCGGCTGGATCATGGCTCAGGTCGACCTCGCCGGCAGCATACCGGCGATGCGGCTGGCCAAGGGCCGGGTCGCGACGGTGGCGGTCAACTCGTTCCAGTTCCGGCAGCCGGTGATGGTGGGCGACCTGGTGAGCATTTATGCCGAGGTGGTGCGCGTCGGGCGCACCTCGATCACCGTCAACGTCGAGGTCTATGCCCAGCGCCGGCCCGACGAGCTGGAATGCGTCAAGGTGACCGAAGCAACGCTGACCTATGTGGCGGTGGACAACAACCGCCGCCCGCGCGTTGTATCCGCGCAACAATGACGCTTGGGCTTTCGTGATTTTGTTGTCAAAAGTTCGGTACGGAGTAGAATGGGTGCGGTAGCCAAGAAATGATCGGAGCAAGTTCAACGATTATCAAAGGAGCGATGCATGAAAAAACAAAATAAAATCATTATGTTATCGTTAGCCTCCGCAATGGCGGGAATGGGGACGGGGGCTATCGCGGGCGGATTCGGAATAGCTACACAAAGCGGGAGCGGGACAGGAAATGCCTTTTCAGGAGGCGCTGCGGTTGCCGATGACGCGAGCGTGGTTTGGTCCAATCCTGCGGCGATGATGGCGCTTCCCTCCGGAAAGCAGTTCACCGCGGCAGGCCACTTCCTGAAGCCGTCCTTCAAGTTTTCCAATACGGGTTCGAGCGGCGCGTTCGCCGCGCCGGGCACAGGCGAGGGCGGAGATGGAGGAGACTGGGCACTGGTTCCCAATCTGTTCTTTACCACGGACATCAATCCGAATCTGCGCTTCGGGATAGCGTTGAACGTGCCTTTCGGCCTGAAGACGGAATATGATGCAGGCTGGCGCGGGCAGCTGACCGCGCTGAAGTCGGAAATCAAGACCGTCAACATCAATCCGTCGCTCGCCTACAGGGTGAACGACAAGGTCTCTGTCGGCGGCGGGGTCAGCGTGCAGAAGCTCGATGCAGAGCTCTCGGCGTTCGCCGGATCGGCCGCTGCAGGAAATCTGACACTTAAAGCCGATGACATAGGCTACGGATACAATTTGGGGATAATCATACAGGCGGCACCCAGTACACGCGTTGGCCTTACCTATCGTTCTTCAATCAAGTACGACCTGGGAGGTACGGCGAGCTTCAGCGGCACTTCGGGTGCGTTGCTCGGCAGTAACGTCAGAGCCGACTTGAGAGTGCCTGAAAGTGCGTCCGCCAGCTTTTTCACCACACTTAACCCCAAGTGGGATGTGATGGGTGATATCACCTGGACGCGCTGGAGCCAGATTCAGCAGCTCAACGTCATTCGGACTACGGCCACGGGCGCCGGTGCAGCGGCGGGCACAACGCTTACGTCGCTGGCTTTCCAGTGGAGCGATACCTGGCGCTTCGGCGTCGGCGCCAACTACAGGTGGAGCGATCAGGCGAAGCTGCGCTTCGGTCTGGCTTACGATCGGACACCCACGAAAGACGCTACACGTACTCCACGTCTGCCGGATCAGGACCGGTTCTGGGTTGCCGCTGGAATCCAGTATCGGCTGTCAAAATCCGGAGTGCTTGAATTCGGCTACGCCCACGAGTTCGTCCGAGACGCGAACGTGAACGTAACGATTACCGGTGTGCCCGGTGCGCTGGTTGGAAAGTTTGATAACAAAGCCGACATTTTTTCGGTACAGTACTCGCACTCATTCTAGTTGTTAATGTCCGGCCGGGCAGCGTGACGACGCTGTCCGGCCTATCTATTGCGTGTGCTTTGGCATGCTAGAATTCCCCGACTAATCGAGGGGATCCTATGTCCACTGCCTCACCCTTTATCGTGCGCAAGGCCGCCGTGCTCGGCGCCGGCGTGATGGGCGCCCAGATTGCGGCGCATCTGGTCAACGCCAACGTCGAGGCCGTCCTGTTCGAGTTGCCCGCCAAGGAAGGCGATCCCAACGGCAACGTGCTGAAAGCGGTCGATAATCTGAGGAAGCTCGAACCAAGCCCGCTTTCGACTTCGTCAAAAGCGGGCTTTATTCAAGCGGCGAACTATGACCAGCATCTCGATTTGCTCAAAGAGTGTGACGTGGTCATCGAAGCCATTTCGGAACGGATGGATTGGAAAGCCGACCTCTACCGGAGAGTTGCGCCCCATATCAGCGACCGCGCCATCTTCGCCACCAATACCTCGGGGTTATCGGTAAATAAACTTTCAGAATCTTTGCCGCAGGAATTGCGGAAAAGATTCTGTGGCGTGCACTTTTTCAATCCGCCGCGCTATATGCATCTGGTCGAGCTGATCGCGTGCAGGGAAACCGATCCGGCCATACTCGACGATCTCGAAAAATTCCTCGTCACCACGCTCGGCAAAGGCGTGATCCGTGCCAAGGACACGCCCAACTTCATCGCCAACCGCGTCGGCGTGTTTTCCATGTTGGCGACGATCCACCACGCGCAGCAGTTCAAACTCGGTTTCGATACCGTCGATGCGCTGACCGGCGCGCTGATCGGGCGGCCCAAGAGCGCGACTTTCCGCACCGCCGACGTGGTCGGTCTCGATACTTTCGCGCACGTGGTCAACACCATGAAGGAGACGCTGCCCGGCGACCCGTGGCACCGGTATTACGACGTGCCGGCCTGGCTCAGGACGCTGATCGACCAGGGCGCGCTCGGGCAGAAGGCGAAACGCGGCGTGTATCAGAAGCAGGGCAAGGACATTCACGTGCTCGATCCCGCCACCGGCAACTATCGTTTGGCCGAGGGCAAGGCCGACGAGTCAGTGGTGGAGATTCTCAAGAACAAGATCCCGGCGGAGCGGTTCGCGCAATTGCATGCGAGCACTCATCCCCAGGCGCAGTTCCTGTGGTCCATCTTTCGTGATTCCTTCCATTATTGCGCGGTGCACCTGGAAGAAATCGCCGGCAATGCGCGCGATCTCGATTTCGCGATTCGCTGGGGCTTTGGCTGGGAGCGCGGGCCTTTCGAACTGTGGCAGGCGGCGGGCTGGAGCAGGATCGCCAACTGGATTGCGGAAGACATCGCCGCCGGCAAGGCCATGGCGCACATCTCCTTGCCGGCGTGGGCGATGGAACCCGGACGCAGCGGCGTGCACGGCCCGCAGGGTTCCTTCGCGCCGGCGACGCATGCCTATCAGCCGCGCTCGACCCTGCCGGTGTACCGGCGCCAGGCATTTCCCGACCGCCTGCTCGGGGAGGACACGCGGTACGGCGAGACGATTTTCGAGACCGACGGCGTGCGCTGCTGGCACACCGGCGACGATATCGCCATTGTCAGCTTCAAAAGCCGCATGCATGCCATCGGTGACGACGTGCTCGACGGCGTGCTGCAGGCCATCGAGGAGGCCGAGCGCAACTACCTGGGCCTCCTGATCTGGCAGACCGAGCCGCCGTTCTCGGTCGGGGCCAACCTCAAGAAAACGCCGGCGGGCGGCGGCAAACCCGGACAGCCTTCGGCGGTCGGTAAATTCTTCAGGCAATTCAAGCGCCAGGCGGAGTCGCTGGCGCTCAAGGCGGCGCGTCAACTGGGTGTCGCCGATCAGCTGATGGCGGGCAAACTCGCCGAAGTCGAGCATCTGGTCGAACAGTTCCAATACACCACGCAGCAGCTGAAGTACTCGATGGTGCCGACGGTGGCGGCGGTCGACGGGCTGGCGCTGGGCGGCGGCTGCGAGTTCATCATGCATTGCGACCGCGCGGTGGCCACACTCGAGAGCTACATCGGCCTGGTCGAGGTCGGCGTCGGCCTGATTCCCGCCGGCGGCGGCTGCAAGGAATTCGCGCTGCGCGCGGCGGCCGACGCCAGGGGCGGCGACATGTCGCCCTACCTGCAAAAGTACTTCAAGGCGGTGGCGATGGCCGAAACCGGCCGCAGCGCGGAACACGCGCGCGAGATCGGTTATCTGCGCCCGACCGACAGGATCGTGATGAACCGCTTCGAGCTGCTCGAAATAGCCAAGGCCGAACTGCGCGCGCTGGCCGCGGCCGGCTATCGGCCGCCGCTCAAGCCGCGGGCGATCCCGGTTGCGGGGCGCAGCGCGATTGCCACCATCCGGGCCTTCATGGAAAACATGCTGGCCGGCGGCTACATTTCGGAGCACGATTACCTGATCGGCCGCAAAGTCGCCACCGTGATGTGCGGCGGCGATATCGAAGGCGGAAGTCTCGTGGACGAGCAGTGGTTCCTCGACCTCGAACGCCGGAATTTCATGGAACTGATCGCAACTGAAAAGACGCAGGAGCGAATAGAGCATATGCTGAAGACGGGAAAGCCGCTGAGAAACTAGTGAAACGTGAAACGTGAAAAGTGAAACGTGAAATGTGGAAAAACCCTCTCCACCGTTACCAGGGGAGAGCTTGCACAGCGGGCGAGGGGGCGGGCAGGGTGAGGGGGATCACTTTTTACCTTTCACGTTTTACCCTTCGTCACCAAGGGGTGGCTTATGACTAAACAGGTTCAAGACGCATATATCGTCGCAGCTACGCGGACTCCCGTGGGCAAGGCGCCGCGCGGCATGTTCAGGAACGTGCGTCCGGACGACATGCTGGCGTATGTGCTGAAGGCGGCGCTCGGCAAATGTCCGGGGCTGGATGCCGCGGCGGTCGAGGACGTGATCGTCGGTTGCGCCATGCCGGAAGCCGAACAAGGCATGAATGTAGCGCGCATCGGACTGCTGCTCGCCGGATTTCCCGACAACGTGCCGGGATTGACCATCAACCGCTTCTGCTCCTCGGGCGTGCAGGCGGTGGCGTTTGCCGCCGACCGCATACGCCTGGGCGAGGCCGACGTCATGATCGCCGCCGGCACCGAGAGCATGAGCATGGTGCCGCTGGGCGGCAACAAACCGACATACAGTCCGGCGATTTTCGAGAAGGACGAGAACCTTGCGATTGCCTACGGCATGGGCATCACCGCCGAGAGCGTTGCCGCGCGATGGAAAGTGAGCCGCGAGGAACAGGACATGTTTGCCGCGGAAAGCCACCGCCGCGCGCTGCGGGCGATGGATTCAGGCGAGTTCAGGGACGAGATCACGCCGTTTGTCGTTACCGAGAAGGTGCCTGACCTGGACAGTCGCGAGATCAAGATCAAAACGCGCGAGGTGGAAAATGATGAGGGGCCGCGCCGCGATACTTCGCCCGAGGGGCTTGCCCGGCTGAAACCGGTGTTTGCCGCCGCAGGCAGCGTCACCGCCGGAAACAGCTCGCAGATGTCGGACGGCGCGGGCGCCGTGGTACTGATGAGCGAGGCGGCGATGAAACGCTACGCCATGGCGCCGCTGGGCCGTTTCATGGGCTACGCGGTGGCCGGCGTGCCGCCGGAGATCATGGGCATAGGCCCGGTCAAGGCGATACCCAAAGTATTGCAGCGGGTGGGGCTCAGGCAGGACGATATCGACTGGATCGAGCTGAACGAGGCGTTCGCGGCGCAGTCGCTGGCGGTGATGAAGGAACTCGGACTTGATCATGCCCGCGTCAATCCGCTGGGCAGTGCGATTGCGCTCGGCCATCCGCTCGGCGCCACCGGCGCCATCCGCGTGGCGACGCTGCTGCACGGCCTGCGGCGCCACAAGAAGAAGTACGGCATGGTGACGATGTGCATCGGCACCGGCATGGGCGCGGCAGGCGTGTTCGAAGCGCTGTAGCAGAACAGACCGCCGGCCGCGGCGGCAGGGCTGTGCATTTATGCGCGCGGCGGAATGCGGATTTGCCGTTGGGGGGAGGATAATGCGGGACAATTTTGTCTGGTTCGCGGCGCTGGTTTTTGTGTTGTGCGCGGGCGCTGCGCACGCTGTCGAAATCGAGGGCGTTCAGGTCGAGGACAGGGCCGCGCTCGACAACGGCGGGCCCCGGCTCGTACTGAACGGTGCCAGCGTGCGCTACAAGATGGCCGTCATCAAGGTTTACGTGGGGGCGCTGTATCTCACCGGGAAAAAGACCGATGCGGACGGGGTCCTCAGGGATCCCGGACCCAAGCGGGTGGCCATGCATGTTCTGATCGACGAGCTGACGGCGCGGGAATTGACCGCCTCGCTCAACAACGCGCTGGCCGCAAACCATATCCCGGCCGAACTGGCGTTGATCGAAAGCCGCATTCGCGACATGAACCGCATGATGAATTCGATTGGCGTCATCAAGAAGGGCGGGGTGATCCATCTCGATTATCTGCCCGGCGTCGGCACCCGCGTCACGGTCAACGGCGAGCAAAAAATCACCATCAAGGGCGAGGATTTTTTCCAGGCGATGCTGCGCATCTGGATCGGCAGGAAACCGGTGGACGGCCGGCTGCGCGACGCCATGCTCGGCGGCGGCGCGGCTTGAAGCTGTTCTTGCAGAGCGTTTCAGCGCGATCCAATGGAGGGGAATCGATGCGGTTGATATTTTATAACGCATTGTTTTTTTATAGTTTTTTGTCCTCTTTGGCGGTGGGCGCAGCCGAAGTCGAGGGTGTCAAACTGACCGACAGGATTCGCGTAGCCGAGTCGGGGCCGGAACTGGTGCTCAACGGCGCCGGGGTGCGTACCCGATTCGTTTTCAGGGTTTATGTCGGGGCGCTTTACCTGAAGCAGAAAATGGCCGCGGCGCCCGAGGTGTTGAACGATGCCGGGCCCAAGCGGGTGGCGATGCACCTGTTGCGCGATCTTTCCTCCGATCAACTGCTATCGGCGCTGAACGATGGGCTGAAAAACAACCACACGCCGGAACAACTGGCCGCGCTCGAGGCGCAAATCAAGCAACTCGAAAGCATTTTCGGCGCGGTCAAGGCGGCGAAAGCGGGTGACGTGATCCTGATCGACTATATCCCGGATACCGGCACGCGGATCATGGTCAATGGCGAAGCCAAAGGCACCATTCGCGGCGCCGATTTCAACACAGCACTGCTGCGCGTCTGGCTGGGCGCCAACCCGGCAGACGCCGATCTGAAAAAAGCGATGCTGGGAGGGGGTTAGCCGTCCGGCATCGCTTCACTTGCTTTCGTAGCGCTCGATGATTTTCTTGTGGGTGCCGTCCTTCTTGATACTGGCCAGCGCGCTGGCTCCTTGCGATCAAGGGTGAGCTTGCCGTTTTCGGTGTAATTGAGCGGCGGATTTTTCAGCTTCGCCTGGTTCACGTCGTCAGGCAATCTGATTTATCGGGCCGGGCCGGGCGATGCCGAATCCCTGCACGTAGTCGACGCCGAGCTCGCGCAGCTTGGCGAGCGTCTCTTCGGTTTCGACGAATTCGGCGATGGTGCGCACGCTGATTTTCCGGCATACGGTGTTGATCGCCCGCGCTTTCTCGAGCTCGGCGGGGTCACGCAGCATGTTCTGGATGATGGTGCCGTCGATTTTCAGGAAATCGACCGACAATCCCCTGAGGTGGGAGAACGACACCTTGGCGCTGCCGAAGGCGTCGATGGTAAAGCGGCAGCCGGCGGGCTTGAGCGCGGCGATGAAGTGCCGCACGTTGTCATGGCGGTTGACCGCTTCCTGTTCGCTGATTTCGAAGCACAGCGCGCGCGGCGGAAAGTTGGGTCGTTGCAGCTCCTGACGCACGAACCTGGCGAATTCGGGATTGTCGATCGTGGCGTCGGACAGATTGACACAGAACAGCGGTGCCCGCCAACCGGGGGTGCTCCGCTGCTTGTCGAGACACCACGTGATCAGGTTGCGCACCACCCAACGGTCGATTTCTTCCAGCATGCCGTAGTGCTCGGCGACCGCGATGAAGCCGCCGGGCGGCAGCAGGTTGTCCTCCTCCTCCTGCAGCCGCAGCAGGACCTCGTAGCAGTCGGGTTCGGGCACGTCGTCCGCGAGCGGGAGGATCTTCTGCGCGAACAGCAGGAATTCGTTCCGCTGCAGCGCGCGCGCGAGCCTGGCACGCGGATCGATTCCGCCGCTCATCAGTTCCCCGGTGATCGACCGCAGGTAGAGGGCCTCGCTGCCTTCGTCGGGAACGAGCGCATCGCCGATTGCGTCGTTCGCAACCGCCGGCTCCGCCGCTGCAGCGGACGCCGGCCGGGTGAGTATCAGGTAAAACCCGAGCACCTGGTCGCCGTTCGACGCATAGGGAAACTGCCTCACCTTGAGCATCGCCGGTGTGCCGCTTTTATCCGGCCAGGCAAGCTCGTAGTCGACGCTGGCGCCGGCCAAGGTTTGCGCGACCTGCGGCGCCACCGCCGGGTAGGCCTTGCTGCCGAAGATATCGCGCAGCAGCTGGCCGTCGATTTTTTCCCCTGGCAGATTCAACCATTCCCGGCATGCCTTGTTGTGGTAGCGGCAGCGTTCGTCACGATCGGCGTAGAGTAGCGGGACCGGCAACTGGTTGTTCACCAGCCGCATCCGCGTCTCGGTGGCGCGCAGCGCCTCGGCGATGTTGTGGCCGCGCGCGATCTCCTGGGCGAGCAGTTCGCGCACGCGTTCGAGCTGCTTCGACCGCCGCAGAATCAGCCACTCGGTTTTCGACATCTGGCTTGCCATGGCCAGAACCGCCGCGAACAGCACGCCGCCCAGGAACGTGATCCATTGCGGGTCGAAGCGGGTGAAGTAAATGGTCGCCACCAGCAGTGCGCTGAGCAGCAGCGTTAGCACAATGATCAGAGTGGTGCGTATCGTGCGCTGACGTAATATCTTCAGAGTGGTGCGTATCGTGTGTTGATACAAGATCTTCACAGAGGGTTCCTGTTTGGCATGTTCTGCCGGACTGCGTGGCGTAGCCGCAGCGCCGGCTGCGGGGGCGTTACATACCCGGATAATTCGGCCCGCCGCCGCCTTCCGGCGCGACCCAAACGATATTTTGCGTGGGATCCTTGATGTCGCATGTTTTGCAATGAACGCAGTTCTGCGCATTTATCTGCAAACGGGGGCTTGTCCCGTTTGCATCGCGCACGATTTCGTAGACCCCGGCGGGGCAGTAGCGCTGCTCGGGCGCGTCGTAGAGCTCGAGGTTGACTCTGATCGGCACCGTCGCGTCCTTGAGGGTGAGATGGCACGGCTGGTCTTCGTTGTGATTGGTATTGGAAACGAACACCGACGACAGCCGGTCGAAGGTGATGACGCCGTCGGGCCTGGGGTAGTCGATCGGGCGCGCCTTGTTTTTGTTGATGAGCGTTTCATGGTCGGCGTGCCGGTGGTGCAGCGTCCACGGTGCGCGTCCGCCGAACACGATCTGGTCGATGCCGACCATCAGCGTGCCGGTCACAAGGCCCTTGCTCATCCACGGCTTGAAATTACGCGCGCGGTGCAACTCGTCATGCAGCCAGCTGGCGCGGAATGCTTCCGGATAGCTCACCAGTTCACGGTTGCGATGCGACTTCAGCGCGTCGAACGCGGCCTCCGCCGCAAGCATGCCCGATTTCATCGCCGAGTGGCTGCCCTTGATGCGCGAGGCATTGAGAAAGCCCGCCTCGTCGCCGATCAGGCAGCCGCCGGGAAAGGTGAGCCGGGGCAGCGATTGCAGCCCGCCGGCGGCAATCGCCCGCGCGCCGTAGGCGATGCGCCTGCCCCCTTCCAGGAACGGTCTGATCGCCGGATGGGTTTTGTAGCGCTGGAACTCCTCGTAGGGGTTTAGGTAGGGATTGCTGTACCCCAGGCCGACGACGAAGCCGACTGCCGCCAAGTTGTCTTCCATGTGATAGAGGAAGGAACCGCCGTAGGTGTCGTGATCGAGCGGCCAGCCGGCGCTGTGGATCACCAGTCCCTTCTGATGCATGTCGGGCCTGATTTCCCACAGTTCCTTCAGGCCGATGCCATAGACCTGCGGGTCGCTGCCTTCGCGCAGCCGGAAGCGCTCCTGCAGCTGCCTGCCGAGGTGACCGCGGCAGCCCTCGGCGAAAAACGTGTATGGGGCGTGCAGTTCCATTCCCGGTTGATAGGCGGCGGTCGGTTTGCCGTCCCGGCCCACGCCCATGTCGCCGGTCGCCACGCCTCTGACGCTGCCGTCGTCGTTGTAGAGCACTTCCGCCGCGGCGAATCCCGGGAAGATTTCCACGCCCAGGCCTTCTGCCTGCTGGCCGAGCCAGCGGCACAGGTTGCCGAGGCTGATGACATAGTTGCCGTGGTTCCGGAAGCATGCCGGCAGCATGAAGTTCGGCACTTTGTATGACGCTTGTTCCGTCAGGAACAGGAAACGGTCCTCGCTCACCGGCGCATTGAGCGGGGCGCCGAGCTCCTGCCAGTCGGGAATCAGCTCGGTGAGCGCGCGCGGATCCATGACCGCGCCGGACAGGATGTGTGCGCCGACTTCCGAGCCTTTTTCCAGCACGCACACGCTTACCTCGCGGTTTTGTTGTGCGGCAAGCTGCTTGAGGCGGATCGCGGCTGCAAGCCCTGCCGGGCCGGCGCCGACAATCACGACATCGTATTGCATGGATTCGCGTTCAGACACGATAAACCTTTGTTATGATCAAATCACTGTTGCACATTATACGTCCGTCCCTGTTCCGATGAGCCAGAACGGGAAACCGCTGTGAAGCGGGAAGATCCGGGTCCGCTGGATCGACCACGCACGGGGAAAATCCACACCACTGCCGCAGCGCGTACTGCCAAAAGCAAAACCGCCTCCCTTTTTTCTGAATAATGTTTCATTCCACAGCCGTTTCACCTCGGGCAACCCGCGGGGATGAGGTTTTGGCAGATTTTTCGATGGCACTTTCGCATTTTCCTCCAGTGCGGTTGCCCAAGGAACTGGTCAGGAGTTTGTCGGGGTCAGTCCGACAAACTCCTGGGTGATGCGATCACCCGCTGCGCGCAGCTGATGCCGCTGCGCACCGCGGCTTCCAGCGTCGCGGGGTAGGGGCCCTCGGTGTAATCGCCTGCAAGATGGAAATTCTTCAAAGGGGTGCGCTGCGCCGGCCGCTGCAGGTTGACGGCGCAGGCGAAAGTCGCGCGCTTTTCCGCGATCACGCGCTGCCAAAGCGGCGCGGGCAGAGGCCCGAAGTGCTGTTCCAGCTCGGTGTGTATGCGCTGCGCGAGTTCATCCTGCGTCAAGTCCTGATGTGGCCCCTCGGTGCTGATCACTGCGGCGATGAGTCCGTTCTGGTCGCAGATCGCTCCGCGGTCGAATACCCACTGCGCCAGCCCGCCGGCCATGCCCAGCATGGGCGCAGGCAGCGCCACACGCCCGGGATATTGCAGGTAAATCGTGTAAATCGGCTGATATCGAAAGCGCTCGACCAGGGCCGCGGCTTCACCGAGCAGCGGCAGCCCGGCGATCACCCTGGCCGCGCGATGCGGCGGCAGTGCGCACACGACATGCGCGAAATGGAATTTTTCGCCGCGCGCCTGTACCTCAAGGCTTTCGCCATTGCGAGCAACGGCATCAACCATGTGCCCGGTGAGGACCCGCCCGCCGCGTGAACGGACATAGTCCGCGGCGGGATCGGGAAACAACGCGGATAGATCGACGCGGGACAGCATGATTTCGCTGTCGGCGCGGCTGGCGTTGAGGCTGTCGCGCAGCACGTTGACAAATACCTGCGCCGAGGCGACATCCGGCGGCGTGTTGAGCGCGGCGATGCACAGCGGATGCCACAGCCGGCGCGTGATAGTTGCGCCTTGCCGGTGCTGCCGCAGCAGTTCGCTCACCGGCATGTCCTGCGGCAGCCGGAAGTTTATCCTGCGCAACGCGCGCATGAACGCGGCGGCCGCGATGCGCTCGTTGAGGCCTGCGCCACGTGCGCTCAACAGTCCCAGCGCGAGATGCAGGGGGGCGGGCAACGGCGCTGCGCGCAGGCGGAAATGGCCGTGAATCTGCCAGTCGAGCGGCAAGCGCAGCAGTGCATGCCCGGCGTCAGGGTTCACGAGTTCGATCAGACGCAGTGTTTCGCGGTAGGCGCCGATCAGGATATGTAGGCCGTTGTCGAGCGCGGCGTCGTTGTAAGCGATGCGGCGCGCCCGCCCGCCGAGCTGCGGCGCCGCCTCGAAAACGGTTGCCGCCATGCCGTGCTGCGCAAGCGTTACCGCGGCCGCCATGCCGGCATAACCGCCGCCGATCACGGCGACATTCATGCGGCTCGTTCCCTCACCCTTGATCCCTCCAGCCCTCACCCTCGACCCCCCTCCTTCGGGAGAGAGGGATGGAAGCGGCGGATGCTGCTGCCGTGGTGATGATGGATTACCTATGCAGCCTGGGCGGGCGCCCGTGTCTGCGCTGCGGCTTGCACCGGCTGCTTGTCGGCAACAGACCAGACCTGTTCCGGTACATAGACGTGGCCGTCGAACAGCCGGCGCGCAGTGCGGATGAGCGCTGCACGCCGGATGACCGGCTGCCGCCTGTCGAGCTCGACGTCGAGGTCGACGGCGATCATGCCCGACGGATGTTCGATCTTGACTATGCCCTGGGGCGCGGCGGCAAGCGATGCGATGCGCGCAGCCACCGTGCCCGGAATCGCGCACGCCGAAGCGACGCACACGGTACCGGTCACGGCATGTGCTTTGTGGCAGGAATAGGGCACGAAGTAGCGCGAGGTGATAGTGCCGCCCTTGCGCGGGGCCGCGAGCAGCCCGATCTTGGGTACCACCATGTCGGAGACGTCGCCCATGCCCATCAGTTCCCCGGCCTTGCGGCGGATCGCTTCCATGCGGGCGAACAAGGCCTTGTCGGCGTCGAGTTCGGCGGCGGTTTCGTGGCCGGTCTTGCCCAGTTGCTCCGCCGGCATCAGCACCATCGGCATCGCCATGTCGACGCAGCTCACGTCGACGCCGTCGATGTTGTCGAGCGGCCTGCCGGTCGGCAGCAGCTTGCCGGTGACGGCGCCAATCGCACTTTTGAAATTGAGTTTGACCGGCGCTGCGGTGCCGGCCACCCCGTCGATCGCGGCGTCGCCCGCGTATGTGACCTTGCCGCCGGGCGTCTGCACGATGGACTCGACCAGCGACTCAGTATTGACATTGTAAATGCGCACCACGGTCTCGGGATGCCGGGCGGGCACCAGGCCGGCCTCGATGGCAAACGGACCGACCGCGACCAGCATGTTGCCGCAATTGGGCTTGGTGTCGACGCGCTTTTCGTTGATCAGCACCTGCGCGAACAGATAATCGACGTCGGCCTCGGCGTGCTGCGATTTGCTGATGATCGCCACCTTGCTGGTGAGCGGGTTGGCGCCGCCGATGCCGTCGACCTGGTATTCGTGCGGTGAGCCCATCACCGCGAGCAGGACCTCGTCGCGTTTTTGCGGATCGGCCGGCAGGTCGGAGGCCAGGAAGAACGGTCCGCGCGAAGTGCCGCCGCGCATCAGCACACAGGGTATCTTGGTTTGCATGACGAATTTCTCCTCAGTACAGCGCTGCTGCCCCAGTCACTCGAATTATAACGCGCTTACCGGCTCACGATTCACGACCCGCGCTTTCATCCGGCCGCCAGTCACGAATCATGCTGGTACCTGTCACGCCTTTCAGCCCCTGATCCACGTTTTCCACGCAATCCACAGCTTGCGGATGGGGGTGAGCGAAGTGCGCTGCGTGAGCACGCGGCAGCCGTCGGCCCTGATCTCGTCGAGCAGGGTGCGATAGATCGCGGCCATGATGATGCCGGCGCGCTGCGATTTGCGGTCGGCTGCCGGCAGTTGCGCAAAGGCCCGATCATAAAATCCGAGCGCGCGGTCGATCTGGAATGCCATCAGGCGCTTGAAGTGGTCGGTTTCGCGTGCCCGCGAGATATCGGCCGTGCTCACGCCATGCCGTTTCATCTCGTCGAGCGGCAGGTAGATGCGGCCGCGGCGCGCGTCCTCGCCGACATCGCGGATGATGTTGGTCAACTGAAACGCCATGCCGAGATCCGTCGCATAGTGCAGGGTGCGCGGGTCCTGATAACCGAAAATCTCTGCTGACAACACGCCGACAACGCCGGCTACGCGATGGCAGTACAGCTTCAGCGACTCGAAATCCGGATAGGTGTTGTAATCGAGATCCATTTCCATGCCGTCGATGATTTCCTGCAGATGCTGCTCCTGCAGCTTGAACCCGCCGACGGCTTCGGACAGCGCGCGCGCCACCGGATGCTGCGGCTGGCCATGATAGATGCCGGCCACTTCCTTGCGCCACCAGGCGAGCTTCATGCGCGCCACGCCCGCATCCGAGCATTCGTCGACGACGTCGTCGACCTCGCGGCAAAAGGCATAAAGCGCGGTAATCGCGCGCCGCTTATGCTCCGGCAGAAACAGGAAACTGTAGTAGAAACTCGAGCCGCTCTGTGCCGCTTTTTGCTGGCAATACTCGTGCGGATTCATGGTTGGGTTCTGTCAGTGTGCCCCGTATTCTGCAGGGGGCGCAGCCCTAAGGTTTTTCAGCCCGTCGCCGATAATACCGATGCGGGTTCCTGTTCAGGCTGCGACCACGGAGCGAAACATCATATAGAGCCAATCGTAAGGTTTAAGGACAGGCCGAAAGCGGTAAACATCGCCGCCTGCCGTATTGATTTTGCTCAGGATGCGGTCGCCACCGTGGATGATCATGCGCATTTCGAGCCCGATGCGGCCCTTGAGAATGCGGCCAAGCGGCGCGCCGGACTGGAGCAAATCGCGGGCACGCCCGGCCTGAAACGCCATGAATGACTTCCAGTTGCCGCTGGTGTCGCCGGCGGC
>JAIESJ010000234.1 GCA_019746155.1 Burkholderiales bacterium | reverse complement strand
AAGCGGTGCGCGCCAGCAGCGACAGCGGCGTGAGCGGCGTATAGTTGGCGGCGTTCTTGTCCAGACCGACGGTATACGGATTGACGCGGGTCATGCCTGTTTCCTTGCTTCTGCGAACCGGACTTGTCGTGGCAGCATGGCATGCTTCTTTATATCGCACCTGCCGGCCAGCGTGCAAAGAAACTCTACGGGTTCACGGAAACGTTTTCAACCCTTGTTTTATCAGGAAAACTTACAGAATACTTACACCGAGAACGCATCGCGCAGGCGCGCTACCGCCTGCTCGACCCGCTCCACGGCAAAGACCTCCAGACCTGCAATCGCCTGCTTGGGCAGGTTGGCTTTCGGAATCAGCGCCTGCGTAAACCCGAGCTTGGCGGCCTCCTTGAGCCGCTCCTGGCCGCGCTGCACCGGGCGGATTTCACCGGCGAGCCCGATTTCACCGAACACCACCAGCTTGGTCGGCAGCGGCCGGTTCCGCAGCGAGGACACGATCGCCATCAGCACCGCCAGGTCGGCAGCCGGTTCGGTGATGCGCACGCCCCCCACCGCATTCACGAACACATCCTGGTCGAAACACGCGATGCCGGCGTGCCGGTGCAGCACCGCGAGCAGGAGTGCCAGCCGGTTCTGCTCCAGTCCGACCGAAAGCCGGCGCGGATTGGGCGCGTGCGCCTCGTCGACCAGCGCCTGGATTTCGACCAGCATGGGGCGCGTGCCCTCCTGCGTCACCATCACGCACGAGCCGGCGACTTCGCCGCCGTGCTGCGACAAAAACAGCGCCGACGGGTTCGACACGCCTTTCAATCCCTTGTCGGTCATCGCGAATACGCCGAGCTCGTTGACCGCGCCATAGCGGTTCTTGAAGGCGCGGATCAGGCGAAAGCTCGAATGCGTATCGCCCTCGAAATAGAGCACGGTGTCAACCATGTGCTCCAGCACGCGCGGCCCGGCAAGCGCGCCTTCCTTGGTCACATGGCCGACGAACACGACGGTGGTGCCGCTCGCCTTGGCAAGACGCGTCAACTGCGCCGCGCACTCGCGCACCTGCGCCACCGAGCCGGGCGCCGACTGCAGCGCGCCCGAATACAGCGTCTGGATCGAATCGATCACCGCGACTTCCGGCCTGTCCCCGGTGATGACCGACTGGATTTTTTCGAGATTGATTTCGGCCAGCACGTGCACGCGGCGCGCATCGAGACCGAGGCGTCTTGCGCGCAGCGCGATCTGCTGCGGCGACTCCTCGCCGCTCACATAGAGCACGCGGCGCCCGGCGCCGATTTCGGCCAGCGACTGCAGCAGCAGCGTCGACTTGCCGATACCCGGATCGCCGCCGATCAGCACCACCGCGCCGGCGATGAGCCCGCCGCCCAGCACGCGGTCGAACTCGGGGATGCCGCTCGGCACGCGGGCCTCCTCGCGCGCCTCGATTTCCGAGAGACGCTGCAGCTTGCCGGTTTCGGCGATCAGGCCGAAGCGATTGCTGGTGGGCGCGGTCTCGGCGACGGTTTCGACCAGCGTGTTCCACTGCTGGCAGTGCGGACACTGCCCCTGCCACTTCAGGACCTGGCCGCCGCATTCGGTACACGAATAGACAGATTTGGGTTTTGCCATGCGTCAGCCGGCCTTGATCACGCGCTGCCCTATCGCTATCCGGCGGGTATTTATTATGACGCCGCCTCGCGCCCGGAAGCTGGCGCGGATGACGACACAGCCGGAGCGGCGGCCGGGCGCCTGGCGAGCTCGCATTCCAAGGCGCACACGCGGTTCTTCAGATTTCCTATCAGAATCACGGCCAATGTCGAAGTGACCGCATAGACGCCGAGCGCGGTCCGCTCGGCTTCCCCCAGCGGGCCCCAGGCATGATGCGGCGGCAGGAAAAAAAATCGCCCAGCAGCAATCCGCTCGCCGCAGCCAGCATCCCCGGCCCCATCCCGCCGTACCACGCGGCAAGCATCGCCGCCGGCAGGAAAAAACCGAACGGCAGGTGATTGTCGAGTCCTCCGTACAATCCATATCTCAGGCCGAATGCGATGGCGACCAAGGCCACAGCAGCGACATAGCCGTTAACACGCCTTGAGCCGGGCGGCAGCGCCGCGCCGCGCGCCTGGCCCCCTGCAGCGTTTGCCACGCCGCCCAGCGGCATACCCGTCTTTGGTTCGAACATATCGTGTCGCCCATCCCGAGAAGGTCCGCAGGGATGATACACCCGGCATGGCACATTTTCAGCAATCCGCTGCCCGCTGCGTCCCCTGTCACTCTGTTTCGACCACCGGCACGCGCGGCGCCAGTGCGCATAACAATTCGTATCCGACCGTGCCCGCCGCCTGGGCCACGTTTTCCACCGGATTGCCTTCCCCCCACAGCACGACGCGCGATCCGACGCGCGCCTGCGGGACAGCGCTCAGGTCCACGCACAGCATGTCCATCGACACGCGGCCGACGGTGCCGGCGAGCCGACCCTCGACCGCAACCGGCGTGCCGTTCGGCGCGTGGCGCGGATAGCCGTCGGCGTAGCCGCAGGCGACGACACCGACGCGCATGTCGCGTTCGGCGGTGAACATGCCGCCGTAGCCCACCGTGTCGCCGCGCCTGAGTTGCTGGACGGCGATGATTTCACTTGTCAGCGTCATGGCGGGCTGCAGCCCGAACTCGACTGCGGCCCGGTCGCCAAACGGCGAGCTGCCATAGAGCATGATGCCGGGACGCACCCAGTCGAAGTGGGTCTCGGGATAACGCAGGATTGCCGCCGAGTTGGCGAGGCTGCGCGGCAGCCTGACGTTTCCGGCGAGCCGCTCGAATGCCGCCATTTGCCACGCCACGCCGCGTTCGTCGTCGGCGTTGGCGAAGTGTGTCATGAGCGTGATCTGCCCGACCGCGGGATTGGACCGGAGAGCGGCGAGCGCTGCCGGAAAAGCGGCGGGACTGAATCCCAGGCGGTTCATGCCGGTGTTGATTTTGAGCAGCACGTCGAGCCCGCTGCCGGGCGGCGATTCCCGGAGCAATTTGAGCTGATCGCTGCTATGAACCACCGCGCCCAGCCCGTGTTCGGCCAGCACCGGCAGATCGCACGCATCGAAAAAACCTTCGAGCAGCACGATGCGCTGCTGACAGCCCGCTTCGCGCAGCCTCACTGCGGCGTCGAGTTCGAGCAGCGCAAAACCGTCGGCATCGCCCATTGCCCGCGCGGCGCGGTCGAGACCATGGCCATAGGCATTGGCCTTGACCACCGCAAACACGCGAGAACGCGGCGCATGCCGGCGCACCACGGCCAGGTTATGGCGCAGGGCACCCAGGCTGACGGTGGCGGAAATGGGGCGGGGCATTGATCTAGACGTGAAGGGTGAAGGGTGAAGGGTGAAAAGCCGAACTCAGGCGTGCTGGTCACCCGTATCGCAAACGATCGCTCTCCCGCACTCGGTCATGAGTCCTTTAGTTTCTCGTAATGGCGGGAAAACACCACTTCCAGTTCGTCTATCACTTCCGCCGCGGGGCGGCCCTCGAGCGCGTGCTGCGCCACGAATTTCGAGGTATCGCTGAACAGCTTCCGGCGGTCGAGCATGGGGTAGGTCTGCGCCAGGCGCTTGATCGCCATCACCACCGTCTCTTCCGCAGGGCGCGCTATGGGCAACGGTTCGGCCGACGCGGGCAGCCCGGTATCACCACCCTGTGTGGCGCGGGTCGCCAAAAACTCGGCAAACTCGATCAGCGTTTCCTGCTGCCGATCATCGAGTCTCCCGAACAGTTCAAGCAGCTTTTTCCCTTCACCCTTCACCCTTCACCCTTCACCCTTCACCCTTCACCCTTCACCCTTCACCCTTCACTCTTCACTCTTCACCCTTCACAGGATTTAACGTAAACACCGGCATCTTGCGCCGCTCCCGCATCAAATCGAGCGCCGACACCAGCGCCGCGACCACGAGGTCGGCAGTACGCTGCGACTCGCTCCACTGCGCACGAGCCTGATCGAGCAGCTCGCCAATATTGTCGGGCAGCGGCCTGTCCTCTTCCATGATCATGTCCTCCAGCATGCCCGGCTTGAGTTCCGGGCGGAACAGCAGGCCGTACGCCAGATCACCGCTGCGCACCGCGATCCATTCCCCGGCTTCGTCCGTCAGTACCGGCTTGATCTCCGGCGGCAGATCGACGCGGCCGTTCGCCATCACCAGCACTTTCCTGCCGTCGACTGCGGCGGCGACGGGATCGTCTCTGCCGGCATCGGTCCTGCGCGCCGTCGTCCAGTAGGCGCGCTGCGCGGGCTCGGCGTGTGCAATACCGCCCGCCGCCTGCGCAACCAGCAGCCCCCCGGTGCCGAAACCCATCACCGGACGCCCGGCGCGCCGGAATGCGGTGACCAGTTTCAGCTCGTCGTCAAGCCAGGGGCAATGCTCGCGGTCGGTCACGGGCCAGGCGCCGCCCAGCAGCCATAATGCATCATACTGCAGCGCGCTCGCGGGCAGAGCCTGCCCGGTGAAAGGACGGAAATAATTGAAGCCGATGCCGCGGTTTTCGAGCTGCTTCTCGATGCCGCCGAGAAACTCCGAATAGGTGTGCTGCACCACCAGAAACTGTTTCATGCCGTGCCGGCCATCTGCCTCATGCGGGCGGTCGCGAATTCGACGAACGTGCCGAGCAGCTTGGAGCGGAACTTCTCCTTGGGATAGACCAGGGACAGCGGCCGAATGAGCCGCGGCTGGAGCGGCACCGCGACCAGCATCCCGAGCTTGACCTCCTTGATGATGGTGGCGCGCGATACGATGGAAACCCCGATCCCGGTTCCGACCACGCCCTTGATCGCTTCCGGGCTGCCAAGCTCCATCACGATGTTCAGATCTTCGGGCGATAGCTTGCACTGCCGGAAGTAATTGTCGGCAAATTCGCGCGTGCCCGAGCCGGTTTCGCGGCTGACGTACGGCTCGCCGATGATCTGCTGCGGCGTGACGCCGCCGCTGTTTGCCAGCCTGTGTCCCGGCGCGCAAATCATCACCAGCTCGTCGTCGCAGCATACTTCGATATGCAGGCTCGGCAGATGCGCCGGCGATTCGATCAGGCCGAGGTCGAGCGAATAATCGGCGACGCGCTGCTCTATGGTCTCCGAGTTGGCGACCGTCATGTGCGTCTGCACCTGGGGATGCCGCGCCTTGAATTCGCCCAGCATCTGTGGCAGCATGAATTCGGCAATGGTGGTGCTCGCGCCCAGCAGCAGGGGCCCGCTCATCGTGCCGGTCAGCTCGCCGACGCGCGTTTCCATTTCCTCCGACAGGCCGAGTATCTTCTCGGCATACTCCATCACCAGCCTGCCGGTGGGTGTCAGCGCAATCTTGCCGTGGCTGCGCTCGAAGAGCCGCGCATTGAAATGCTCCTCGAGCTGCTTGACCTGGAAGGTCACGGCCGGCTGCGTCATGAACAGTTGCTCGGCCGCCTTGGTGAAGCTCAACTGCCTGGCCACGGTATAGAACACCTGTAAACGTCTGTCAGCCATGTTTTCAGTGAAGGGTGAAAGGTGAAGGGTGAAAGGAAAATCCCGGCTGCGTAACGCAATCCCGGTGCGCCACACCTTCTTTATCCCGCATTCCCCGCTCCTCGCCCTGGGCCAAAATGGTTTAGTATTCAACCACAATTCATCAGTCAATAGTAGTGTGCATGAGTAAAGCCTGGACAGAACTCGATCTCGATGGCGGCGGCCTGCAAAGCGCCAATCTCCGGCTCGCCGCGCTGCTCAGGAGGCGCGGCACGGCCTACGCGCTGCTGGCATTGTTCCCTCTGGGCATGCACCGGCACTACCTCCGGGACCGGCGCGGCGCATGGCTCTATCGCGGGGGAAGCCTGCTGGCCATCGCGGCATATTTGCTGGGCCAGTCCGCGCTGAGCGCCGTGTTGCTCGCCGCATTGGCGGCATGGGCGATCTACGATCTGTTCCGCATCGACGACGCGGTTGCGCGCGTCAACAAGCAACTGCGCATGCGGGTCTACCTGGGTCAAACCTCGGGCGCGCCGCCGGGATTCAAAGGCCATTACACCAATAAAACCGACAAAATTCAATAAATTGTGGTATAAAGCGGCGGTTTAACCGATAACCACCATCAGCCCGCCGTCGTTCCATCCCCCCATGCCTTTCGGCTTCTACATCATCATGGCGGCGCAGTTTTTCTCGTCGCTCGCCGACAACGCGCTGCTGGTAGCCGCCATCGCGCTTCTGATGCAGATGAACACGCCGGAGTGGATGACGCCGCTGCTCAAGTTCTTCTTCACCATCTCGTATGTGCTGTTTGCGGCGTTCGTCGGCGCCTTTGCGGATTCCATGCCCAAGGGCCGCGTGATGTTCATCACCAACACCATCAAGATCGCCGGTTGCCTGATGATGTTTTTCTACGATGCGGCAGCAATGGCCGGCATGCCGCAATACATCGTGGTGCTGCTGGCCTATGCGGTCGTCGGTTTCGGCGCCGCCGCCTACTCGCCGGCGAAATACGGCATCCTCACCGAATATCTGCCGCACCAGAAGCTGGTGATCGCCAACGGCTGGATCGAGGGCCTGACCGTCGCCTCGATCATTCTCGGCACCCTGCTGGGCGGCGTGCTCATCAGCCGGGCCGTGTCCGACCGTCTGCTCGCAATCGACATTCCGCACATCGAAACCGGCATAGACACCGCGGCCGAGGTGGCGATGCTGATCATCATCATTTTTTATGCCATCGCCGCGGCCTTCAACCTCTATATCCCGAATACGGGCGCCGATCACCGCCAGCCGAGCAAGAATCCGATTTTCCTCGTTCACGAGTTCGCGCACTGCGTGAAATTGCTGTGGACCGACAAGCTGGGCCAGATCTCGCTCGCCACCACGACGCTGTTCTGGGGCGCGGGCGCGACGCTGCAGTTCATCGTGCTCAAGTGGGCGGAGCAGGCCCTGGGCTATTCGCTGTCGCAGGCCACCGTGCTGCAGGGCATCGTCGCGCTCGGCATCGCCATCGGCGCGGTGATCGCGGCCAAGCTCGTCCCGCTCAACCGCGCGGTCGACGTGGTTCCGGTGGGCATCGGCATGGGCGCAATCGTAATCGCGATGAACTTCGTGAGCAGCGTGGTCGTGGCGATTCCGCTGATGGTCCTGATCGGCGGCCTGGCGGGATTCTTCGTCGTGCCGATGAACGCGCTGTTACAGCACCGCGGCCATATCCTGATGGGCGCCGGCCACTCGATCGCGGTGCAGAACTTCAACGAGAACCTGAGCATCCTGGCGATGCTCGGCATTTACGCGCTGCTCATCAAGTTCGATTTCTCGATCCATACCGTGATCGTGCTGTTCGGCCTGTTCGTCGCGGTCACCATGGCGCTGGTGCGCCAGCGCCATCTACGCAACGTCAAGACCGGGCTGCCGGCCATCCCTGCCGACACGCAACACTAAACATCCGTTTCAAGTTTCAAGTTTGAAGTTTCAAGTTCAAAAAAAATCGGCGCCGGCCGGCCGAGTATTGACCCCTGGACTCCAAACCTGATTTAGACCGCCTGGTACTTGAGGCGGCGCACCTTCTCCATGTTGACGCCTTCGATGCGGATCAATTGCGTCGAATCCGTGCGGCGCGGCGAATGCAGCTCGCCTTCGTTGTAGACATGGGCCACGCCCGGCGTGAGCTTGTAGGTCCTGGTCTTGCGCACCTTGCCGGGCTTGTCGTCGGTCGCCGGCTCCAGCAGTTCATAGTCGCTCATTTCGGTTTCGCCGCGCACCTGGCCGTAGATCGCCCACGACGGGCCGTGATCGTGCGGCGGGCTCTCCTTCGCCCCCTTGTAGTAATGCGCGAGGATGCAGAACCCCAGTTCGGGGTCTTCATAGAGAATCTTGCGATCCGGCGTCCGTTCGTCGAAATGGCGGGCGACGAACTGATCGTCCATCAGCACGTCCCTCAGCAGTGCACAGACCTTGTCGCGACCGGACGGGCCCGGCTCGGCTTTCAGGATATCGCGGCATTGGGCGGCGAACTGTTCCAGCGTATGGATCATGAGGTTGCTCCTTTCATCACTGACCGACAGCCTGCATTCTCCCCGACAATCCGCTCTCTGAAAACCGGATCGCAGAGAACCTTAAACTCAAAACCCCGGACCTGGAACTTGCAATCATTCCGTCCGCTGATACAACTTCAGGTAATCCGCCCTGCCCATGGGCGGCGTGCGCGCCACGGCGAGCAGGTCGTCGAGATGCGAGGGCGTGCTGATGCCGGCGAGCGCGGTGCCGAGCCCGGGGGTGGAGCGGTTGAACTGCAGCGCGCGCTGCGCATCGTTGGCGAGCCGCGGCAGCGCCTGGCGCACCGCGCTCTCGCAATATCCGGCAAGTCTGCCCTTGGCGAGTGAGTGGCTCGCCATCGCATAGACCTTGAGCTGAAACGCCGCCTGCAGGGTGGAAGCAACGTTGCCGTGGCCGGTGGCCTGGTTGAAGCGCGTGAAGCCCTCGAGCATGGCCTGGTTGAATGGCAATTGCACGAGTTTGAAGCTGTGTTTCGCTTGTGTATCCTGCTGCGCGATCTGCGCCGCCTTCTCCGCCAGGCCCTGCAGCGCGGCCAGCGATTGGAACAGCACGTTGTCGGTCTCGACGCGGAAGCCGTTGAACGTCGAAATGCCGTAGCAGCGGATCTTGTTTTCCTTCACCGCCTGCTCCAGCACGGTGAACACGCTTTGCAGCTTGCGGTTGAGCTGATCCTTGCCGACGCGCGGGATATGTACCTCGGGCTGGTCGACCAGAAAAGCGTCGAGCGTCTCCAGACCGAGCGCAGCGCGCACGTCCTCGATCTGCTGTGCGATGTAGCCGGGGGAGAGCAGATGCACGTCGGTGAGATCGTCGCGCCGGCCCAGCCCCTTGCGCGCGACATTGGCCTCGAACCACGCCTCGAGATCGGACGGCGCACCGTCATCGAAGCGCAGGAATCCACCTTTGGCGACCACGAACACCTGCTCGCGCGCGACACCTTCAGCAAACGCGCGGCGCAGCCCTTCGCCCACCGCCCGCGCCGAACGCCCGTAGCGGTAGTGCGCCGCGGTGTCGATGACATTGATACCGGAAACAAGCGCCCGGCACACGATCCCGGCGTAGCGCTCGTCGATCTCGTCGCTCGCCGCGCCGGGAAACGTGCCCAGCCCGAGCGAAGACAGTTTCAGATGCAAGTTGAGGAAATCGCTGTAGTGGCCGGCAGCGAGATCAGCGCCAAAGGTTTTGACGTAACCCTCGGTGCCGGCGCGCGTGGCATGGCCGGGCAGCAATGTTGTGTTCTTCATTTCCGGAAATACGGGTGGCGCCGGATATCTTTCGCAAGTCGTTGTATTTGTTGATTTATTTTTTTCGGCGCAGGATAGTCGAAACGCGACACAAACAGTCCCGAAAAATACGGCTCATCCTCGTCCATATGCCACCCCGCGCTACGCAACGCTGCGGCGCCGACGGCGGGAATCGCCCCGGGCAATTCGCGCCCCGACAGCAGCGCCCATAGTCCCGTCCACGCCCGCGCCAGCAGCAGCGGATGATAGCCGCCCCCGCCCGTCACCAGCAACCGCGGCGTGCCGTCAGGATGGCGCGGGGCGGTATCCATGATCTGTTGCGCGATATCGAGGAAACACTCGGTCGAAATCGCGAGTTTGCCCAGCGGATCGGCGGCGAGCAGGTCGGTGCCGGCCTGCAGCACCACCGCGTCGGGCTTGAATTTTTCCAGCGCAGGCCCCCATACCGCATCGAACAGCAAACGGTACTCGGCATCGTGCGTGCCCTGCGGCAACGGCACGTTGATCGTGGTATGCCCGCCCTGCTCGCTGCCGCAGTCGGCGAGCTGCCCGCCGCAGAACGGGTAAGCATAGGTCGTATCCATGTGCAGCGACAGCGTCAGCACCTCGGGATCGGCCATGAACGCCTGCTCGACGCCGTCGCCGTGATGCGCGTCGACGTCCACGTACAACACACGCCAGCCTGCCTGCCTGAGCTTGAGTATTCCCAGCACCGGATCGTTGAAATAACAGAAGCCCTGCGCCGAACCCGCGCGCGCGTGATGCATGCCGCCGGCGGGATTGAACGCAACGCGGCCTTTCAGCACTTCCTCCGCCGCCTGTATGCTGCCGCCGGTCGCGCGCGCCGGAATGGTAAACAGATTGTCGAAATACGGGTTCTCCACCGTGCCGAGCTGATAGCGTTCGCGGTCCCCGTCCTGCAGCCTGCCGTTCGCCTCCGCCGCTTGCAGCGCCGCAATGTAATCACCGGTGTGGAACCAGGCAAGCTCTTCGACTTCCGCCACGCGACCCGGCAGCAACTCATCGTCGGTTATCGCGCCATAGGCGCGGATCAGATCGATCGCCAGCGCCGTGCGCGGAATCGCCAGCGGATGGTTGTTGCGGTACGGCCGCTGGCGGCGCGTGACGGCGTTGATCAAGGTTGCTTTAACCACGGAGAAAAGTCAAAAGCTTGATCGGTGACCGCGAAAAAGCCGAACTTCCTGAAGTCGGTATCGGCGGCCATGATCTCCGTCACGCCGTGCTCCCGCATGATCACCGCGATGTGCGGGTCGTGAAAGATGTTTCCGGTAGACTTGCCGAACTCCTTGACGACGAATCTCACCGCCGGTCGAGAATCTCGTAGATCTGATCCCGGCCCGAGAAATCGACCGCCGGTTTGCCCATCGCGAAGGATGGCGGCTTTGCGGGCTTCGGCCGACGAGTCGGCTTGCGTTCATGCAGACCGTGCCGCAGCGCGTCCTGCGTGACCTCGGAAAGCGTGCGCCGCTGTTCCGCCGCGCGCTTCTTCAGCTCGCGGAACAGGTCGTCGTCGATGATCAAGGTGGTGCGCATATGAATAATCATACACTTGGCGCATACCGATGCCCAACGCGGCTTGTTTCACCCTTCACCCTTCACCCTTCACCGCCTTTACCGCCGCAGGCGCAGATAAATCTCCGGCAACTTGTTCGGCAGGCTGTTGATGTGGTCGAGCACCATGTAGTGGCCGCGGCCGAAGATCTGCGGCAGGTACTGGTTGGCCATGGTGTCGACGGTGATGCAGAACGGGTGCACGCCCTTGGCGACCGCTTCCTTCACCGCCATGCGCGTGTCTTCGTGCAAATAGCGGCGGTCGCCGCCGTCGTCGTAGTCCTCGGGACGGCCGTCTGAAAGAATCAATAACAGCCGGCGCCGGCTTTCTATGCCTTCGAAGCGCGCGGTGGCGTGGCGGATCGCCGCGCCCATGCGCGTGGCGAGCCGGCCCGACATGCCGCCGATCTGGCTGCGCACATCCTGCGACAGCGGCTCGTCGAAATCCTTGATGGTGTAGTAGCTGACGTTGTCGCGGTACTTGGAGCAAAAACCGGCGATCGAGTAGCTGTCGCCGACTTCTTCCATGCTCTCCGCGAACAGCAGCACGCCGGCGCGCACGCGGTCCACCAGCCGCCCGCCGCCCTCCGGCAGGTGCTGCATGATCGAAGTCGACATGTCGGCCAAGAGCGTCACCGCAACCTCGCGCTGGCGCATCTCGCGCCGCCGGTAGATCGCTGGCTTGGGCGAGCGCCCAGCCCTTTTCTCCACGACGTAGCTCACCACCGCGTTGAGATCCATGTCGTCGCCGTCGAGCTGCCGCAGCAGGGGCGCGAGCCGCGTCGGCTTCTGCGACTGGATGGCTTTCTTCAGCCGCTTCAGCGCATCGGCATACTGGTTCATCAGACGATTGGTTTCCGCCATGTTGGATTCGGCAAGCTTTTTCTCCTGCACCCAGCTCCAGTTGCGCTTGTAGCGCGCCTCGCGGTAATCCCATTCCGGATACGGCACGCCTTTTTCCCTGGACGCGTCGCTGCGCTGCTGCGCGTCCGAGCGGTCCGCGGCTTGCATCGCCGTGCCGCTGCTGTCGCCATGGCCCGCGACCTCCTGCTGCTGGCCATCCTGCTGATCGCCGGCCTCGGCGTTCTGCGCCGTCCGGTCCTGCTGTTCGCCCGCGTCCCGGGACTGATCCTGCTGCTCGCCCCGCGCCTGGGTTTGCTGCTGCGGGTCCCGGCGCTCCTGCGGATGCGCGAGCCGCGTCGCGTTGGGGCCGCGCCCCGGCAGGTAGGCGGCGTAAAACGCTTCGAGATCGGCGATGCGCGGCAGCTCGTCGTTGCTGTAGATCACGCTGGCGGTGCGGAACGCGTCGGCCACCGTCGCCGCGGGATCCAGCAGCGGCCCGAATCGTTTGCTGCGCACGGCATGGGGGTGGGTCGCGGCGAGTGCTTCCTCTATGCTCGCCACGGCGAGATCGAAATAGGCACCGGATTCCGGGTGGCGGGTGCCGGTCGCGTGCGCCGTGGCGAGCAGGCGCTGCAGATAATTCGGCACCAGATGCTGGATCCTGAAATCGATGCGCAGGTCTTCGCACAGATCAAAAATCAGCTGGAAGCGCAGCGCCTCGTCGCCATAGCGCATGAAAATCGGCGTCCACGACACCGGGCCGGAGTCGGGAAAATCGACCTTGGCCTCGCTGAACATCTCCTTCATTGCCAGCCGGTCGAAGGTGCCGAAGCGCATGTGGCCCGCCCCGTGCAGCACGGCGAGCACCGCCTCGTCGCGGTTGGGCATCACCGCCGGGAAGAACAGGCTGTTGCCGTCGCTCTCGACGAACGGCCGCCCCTTCTCCGGCGACCAGCTGCTCTCCTTCAGATCGAAGCCCCCGCCATACCAGATGTTGAGCAGCATCGCCAGCAGCCGGTTGCGGTCGGTCAGGCGGAAGCCCGGCAGATGCTCGAGCAGCAGCGCGAGACTTTCCTCGGACTCGAGCCGGAAGTAGGCTTCGCCACGCACGCGCCCGGACTGCATGATGTCGGCGCCGCGCAGCGCCCACGGCAGTATGGCCTGGGCACCGAGCAGATTGCGCACCCGGATTGCACCCGCGAGATAAGTGCCGAGCAGCAGCTTGCGCGACTCGAACAACTCCTCGGCCGGTGTGTTGATCTGCTCGACGCCGGCAATGCCCTGGCGTCCCGAAAGGTCGAGCACCGGGGTCGCGAAATAGGCATTGCCGCTTTCGATCTGCCGCGCGCACCACATGAAGCCGATTTCTGCCCAGCGCCGCTCGCCGGCGTGTCCGAGCGAGCCGAAAGCGCGCGGCAGGTTGGCCATGAAACCCTCGAGGGCGCGCCACGAACCGCGCCAGCGCATGAATCTCAGCGCCTGCTCGGTCCACGGCAGAACGGTTTCGGAGACCTTTTCCGCCTCGCGGCTGCCGCGGATGAAGGCCTTGCCGGCTTCGCGATCGTAATCGAAGATCCTGCGGCAGGCGTCGATCCAGGCGAGCGTCACGTCCTCGCCGTGATGGCGGATCGAAGGCAGCACCTGCTCGACTTCGCGGTGCGCGACGAAGCTTGCTTGCTTCAGCTCGGCAAGCAAATCGTTTATTGCCGACTCTTTACTGCTCATGCCCGGAATTCCTGCGCCGCATGCGATTTCAACAGGGTTTCACCCTCCAGCGGCATCCCGAAAGAGACCGCGTAGTAGCCGTAACTCTCGATAAGCTGCCGGACCGTCAATCGGGCGACACCGTTTCGCGCAGGGCGGCATCACACCGCAAAATGCGCCTGCACGATCTCCATCAGCGCTTCGGCAAGCTCCATGTCGTCGGTGATGGGGTTGACTATCGCCACCTGGCAGGCCGTGACCGGGTCCAGCCCCGCATTCATCATGTTCGCCGCATACACCAGGGCGCGCGTCGAGGTCGCTTCTTCAAGCCCGTGATCCTTGAGGAGCCGCGCCTTGCGGCCGGCGGCCACGAGCTGGTGCGCGATCTCGGGCGAGATGCCCGGCACTTCGTTGACGATAATCTTGCGCTCGATGTCCTCCGGCGGGAAATCGAAGGTGAGCGCGATGAAGCGCTGCTTGGTCGAGGGCTTGAGATCCTTCAGCACCGTCTGATAACCCGGGTTGTAGGAGATCACCAGCATGAAGTCCTCGTGCGCCTCGATCTCCTGCCCTTTTTTCTCGATGGTGAGGCGGCGGCGGTGGTCGGTGAGCGAGTGGATCACGACCGTGGAGTCGGTGCGCGCCTCGACGATCTCGTCGAGATAGCAGATCGCGCCGGCCTTCACCGCGCGCGTGAGCGGCCCGTCCTGCCATACCGTTTCCGAGCCTTCGAGCAGGAAGCGGCCGACCAGGTCCGAACTCGTCAGATCCTCGTGGCACGACACGGTCACCAGCGGGCGCTTCAGCTGAAATGCCATGTATTCGAGAAAGCGCGTCTTGCCGCAGCCGGTCGGCCCCTTCAGCATCACCGGCAGCCGTTTGCGATAGGCGGCCTCGAAAATCGCGACTTCGTTGCCCTGCGGCTCGTAGTACGGCGCGATATCGCCGGCCTGCGGCATCTGCACGATGTCGCGCTCGACGCCGCGGATTCGGTTTACTGCTGTCTTCATTTATGGTTCCACTTCAGCCATGGAGGGTTCTTTTCAATACCCCCTTGAGGGGTACACAGAGTTCACAGAGAAATTCGACGCCGACCCCACCCGCAATCCAGATCTCTGCGTTCTCCGTGATCTCTGCGGCAAAAGTCAGTCTTCAAGCCGCCCTTCGCGGATACAGCGCGTCTTGATGTAAAGATACACGTGCCGCGCGGTACGCACCGCCATTTTTTCCGGAAATCCCGGCAAAGCGTCTTCCCGCCCCATATTAATACAGTTTCGGTAATACACAAGTTCACGGCAGTTGTCACGAATGGCGTTCCAGGTGGGTTCGCCCTTCACCAGCGCCTTGAATGTATCGAGTATATCCGCGCTCGCATCGGGAACCTGCTTTTTCCCCTCGTCGGCGATGTAAGCAATGATCAGCCGCTTGACGAGTTCAATCGCATGATCGACAGTTTGCGCGAGCGGCAGGATTTCGGCGGCGGTAATCCTCCGCTCGAGCCCGGAGAGGTCGCGGTCGACCTCCCGAAAAACTTTTTGCAGCTGGCCCGCGCCGGAATTAGGGTCTAAAATTAGCATTTGCTTATATTACCACACCACGAGGGAAAAAATGAATAACCAATTGATTAAAATGATAAAAATAAACAACCTGCAATACAACCCCAACCGCGATCCGCAAGTCTACCGCCGCTGCGTCAATGAACCCTTTCGCATCCAGGCAATACTCGGCGGCAGCGGCACGGCGCGCTGCACGCTCCGGGACGCAAACAATCAGGTCCTTGTGGAAAAAGCGATCGCTCTTCCCGGCACATTTACCCACGAGCTGTCTTTCACCAGGCCGGGGATACGGCTGGTCATGCTGTCGGTCGAAGGCAATGGAAAGAAAATCTCGCAGGACTTGCGGCTCGATGTGCTGGAACATGCGTGGGTGGGGTGATCAAAGGATGGGGGGATGGCCTGCGCATCGCCCGTGTTGCAGGGGAAGCGCCAGCTGTCGAAAGGCGGGCCCGAGGGCATTGCGCGAAATACGGTTGACGTCGCCGGCGGCCAGCACCAAGGCCTTGGCGCGGATCGCGTACTCTTCGCCGTTGCGGAAATTGAAAGCGAGCGCTCCGTAGGCGCGGTTGTCCTCCCGGCAGCCGCACCATGGTGCGCATGAGGGCGGTGGACTTGCCCTTGCGCACGCGTTCGCGATGCGCGCTCTAAAGGACTACCGGCCTGTCCGGCAGCTCGTCAGGATTGGCCTCGCCGGGCGGGAAATGGCGCGCGAGCAGCGCGGTGATCTCGCGGATTCCCGCAAGCACGCCTTCTTCGTAGCGTCCGTCGCGGAACGCCGCTTCCATCCCGCGGCAGATGACGCCCCACTCCTGCTGTGTCACCTTCCTGTCGATGCCGCGGTCGGCGACGATTTCGATGCGGCGATCGACGAGTTGCAGGTAAATCAGGACTCCGCAGTTGCGCTCGGTGTCCCACACGCGCAATTGGGAGAACAATTCCAGTGCGCGCTGGCGCGGTGTCACGCCGCGCAGGAGTGGCAGCAGGTCGAGCCCGGCTTCGACCGCGAAGCGCAGCTCGCCTTCGTGCAACGTTTCGGACGCTTTGACCGCCGCCTCGATGCGCTCGAGAACTGCTTTCGAAAATGCACGGCGAACGATCCATTGCGGCGCCAGAAGATGCTTGGTGATGCGTTTCAGGCTCATCGTGTCTCTCGTCACCAGTTGCTGGAAGCTCCGCCGCCGCCGAAACCGCCGCCACCCCCACCGAAGCCGTCAGAGCCGCCGCCCGAGGACCAGCCGCCCGGGGACCAGCCCCCCATGGACCGGCCGCCACTGCGCGCAACGCCGCCGAAGAGGCTGAGGACAAAAGCGATCACGCCAACGAGGATGCCGGCGATCAGGACACCTCCGATCATCCACGCGATCGTGCCGGCAACTGCGCCAACGACGCCGGAACCGGCAAAGCGGCCGAGGGCTGCGCGCAATACGCTGCCGATCACGAATATCAGGACAAAACCGAAAACGAGCATGAACTCGATGTCCTCGAAATCGGTGCCGGGTTTCCGCTGCGCCCCGGGTTGCGGCGCAGGCAGCGGTTCGCCCTCGATCGTCCTGATAATGCGCTCGACGCCGGCGGTGACGCCGCCGTAGAAGTCGCCCTGCCGGAAATACGGCGCGACGATGTCGCTGCCGATGCGCTTGGCAATCGCGTCCGGAACCGCGCCTTCGAGCCCGCGCCCCACTTCGATCCTCAGCTTGCGGTCGTTCTTGGCGACAAGGAACAGCACGCCGTCATCGACGCCCTTGCGCCCGAGCTGCCACGCCTCGGCGACACGGATCGAGTATTGTTCGATCGCCTCGGGCTGCGTGGTGGGAACCAGCAGCACCGCGATCTGGGCGCCTTTGCGGGTCTCGAAGGCGGCAAGCTTCTGCTCCAGCGCGGCGCGCTGTTCGGCGCTGAGCGTGCCGGTGAGGTCGGTAACGCGCGCCTTGAGCGGCGGCACCGCAACCTCTGCCGCCGCCAGCTGTGTTGCAAGCAAAAATGCCGCCGCCAGCAGGATGCGCGACAAGGCGCACAGCCTCATGGCCGTTTACTTGCCGGGCAGCGAGTATTCGCTCGGCGCGCTGCCGGCGGGAGCCTGGGCCGGGGCCTGAGCCGGCGCGACGGGCTGCGGCACGGGAGCGGCCGGCCTGCCGAAATCGACTTTCGGCGCCTTCGCGATTTCCTTCTCGTTTTCGACCGTGAACTGGGGCTTTTCCTTGAAGCCGAACACCATCGCCGTCAGATTGCTGGGGAAGGAGCGCACCGTGACGTTGTATTCCTGCACCGCCTTGATATAGCGGTTGCGCGCCACCGCAATGCGGTTTTCCGTGCCTTCGAGCTGCGCCTGCAGGTCGCGGAAATTGGCGTCGGACTTAAGCTGCGGGTAATTCTCGGCCACCACCAGCAGGCGCGACAGCGCCGAGGTAAGTTCGCCCTGCGCCGCCGTAAACCGGGCGAACGCCTGCGGATCATTGATGAGTTCCGGCGTAGCCTGGATACTGCCGACCTTGGCGCGGGCATTGGTGACGCCCAGCAGTACCTGTTGCTCCTGCGCCGCGAAGGCTTTCACCGTTTCCACCAGGTTAGGCACCAGGTCGGCGCGGCGCTGGTACTGGTTCACCACTTCGGCCCAACTCGCCTTGATCTGTTCATCGGTCGACTGCAGAGTGTTATAGCCGCAACCGGACAGCAACACCATCGCGGCAACCGCCGCCATCGCCAGGAATCGCCTGATCATGATAATCCTCCGTATAATCCCGTGGTTCGTGATTCGTAAATCGTGATTCGTGATTCGACGCGTCAACTATACCCCCTCTCCACCGGTGACGGGGGAGAGCCTGCGCAGCAGGCGAGGGGGCCGGGTCGGGGTGAGGAGGCTCGACATACGGCTCACGATTTACGATTTTTTAAATGGTGGCGGACTTGCCGGATTGCAAGCCCTTCATCGTCTCCACGGCATAGCACAGATCGGCCCACGCCTTGGCCTTGTCGTGCAGACTGCGCAGCAGATAGGCCGGGTGATAGGTCACGATCAGCGGGATGCCGCGGTACTCATGCAGTTTGCCGCGCAGGCTCGCAACACTCGCCTCGCGCGCCAGCAAATTGACCGCCGCGACCTTGCCCAGCGCCACGATCAGCTTGGGCCGGATCAGTTCGATCTGGCGATGCAGGTACGGCTCGCAGGCGAGCGCCTCCGCCGGCTCCGGATTGCGGTTGCCGGGCGGGCGGCATTTAATGACGTTGGCGATATAGACGTTCTTGCCGCGCTTGAGGTTGATCGCAGCGAGCATGTTGTCGAGCAGTTTCCCGGCCTGGCCGACGAACGGCTCGCCCTGCGCGTCCTCATCCGCGCCGGGGCCCTCGCCCACGAACAGCCAATCGGCGTTCTCGTCGCCCACGCCGAACACGGTCCGGTTGCGCCTGGCATGAAGCGGACAGGCGACGCAGGCGGCAACGCTCGCCTTGAGTTCGCTCCAGTCCATGCGCATGATGCTCGAGCGCCGGTTATCGAGTAGCGCAAGCGACCCGCCTGCAGGCCTCCGATCTTGTAGCGCAGGCGACCCGCCTGCAGATCGCTTTTCAGACGCCGGAGAACCACTGGAAAAAACATAATCCTGCGGTATACGCGCCAGCCCGGCCTTGACCGGATTCTGCAGAATATAGTCGCGGCAGCGGTCGAAGTCCTCCTGGTCGCGGACCAGATGATCGTAACGCTCCGGTTGCCAGAATGCGCCCTCACGCTTCAAAAGCCTGTTGGACTCATGCGCGCTCACCGATTTGATTCCCTGCATGATCTCCGACAAGGAATATTCGCCAAACGGCTCGATCAACAGATGCGCGTGATTGGGCATGATCACCCAGGCGTGAAGCCGGTAACGCTCGCCATCAAAATGCAGCAGGACCTTTTTGAGCGCCTCGGCGACCTCCGGTCTGGCGAGCCAGTTCTCACCGTGTCCGGCATCCAGATACTGGTCAACCTGCATGGATCTTTGCTCGTCGGTCAAAACTTCCAACTGACGCAGGACTTCTTGCGGCAATGAATCCGCCAAACGGAAAGTTACAAAATAGAGCCCGCCTTTTGCTTTTAAATGCGGCAGATAACCACGGTTGTGCACCCCCTGAACAACAGGAGCATGGTCGGCAGGCGGGTCGCCTGTGCTACCTGAATCGCCTTCGCGTTCGCGCCGGCGCCACACGGGCGCGAGCCCCATTTCCCTCAGCATCTCGTCGCGGCGGCTTTTCAATGCGGCTCTCCCCGCGCAACCGGATCCCGGGCCGGACAAGAGCGAATGCGTCGTTTGAATCCAGTCACAAGTCACCCATCACGAGTCACGCTTTTCGAGGACAAGTTCCATCACCACCGCGTCTTCGCGGCCGGCGCCCGCCGGATAATAACCGCGGCGCACGGCGATTTCGGCAAAGCCGGCGCGGCCATACAGGGCGCGCGCCGCAGTATTGGACAGCCGCACCTCGAGATAGATCTTGCCCGCCGCATAATCCCTGGCAAGCTTGATGATGAAATGCAATAATTCGGTGCCCAGCCCGCGGCGCTGCCACCCGGCGGCAACGCTCAGGTTGAGCAAATGCGCTTCTCCCACTGCGATCATGACCACGCTGTAGCCGACGACGGCGCCGCCGCACTCGACGATCCAGCAGTGATAGCCCGCATCGAGGGAATCGCTGAAATTGCCGCGCGTCCAGGGGTAGGGATAGATCGCGCTCTCGATCGCCGTCACGGCATCGAGATCGCGCGCGGTCATGCGGCGATAATTCGGAAGGATATCGAGCCGGGCACTCATGTCATCTTTCGTCGCTGCGCAATGCGACCCTGTCACGGATATAAAGCGGGGCGGCGAGCGCCGCGTCCATGCCTTTCCCCTGTTCGAACAGCGGCACGGCCAGACGCGCGATGTCCCGCGCGTGAGGAAAAAGCTCCGGCGTCACACCGCTCAGGCGGCCCTCATAGCGCCGCATCAACGCCTCGCGATAGGCTGCAAAGCCGCTGCCGCAGCCATGCCAGGATCCCGCCGGCAACAGCGGCGACTCGGCAGGCGCCCACAGCCCCGGTTCGCATACCGCTTCCCACTCGCCGCCCGATTTGTCATAAGCCGCATGGTAAATCTCCTGCATGCGCGCATCCAGACAGCAGACGACACGCTCCGCCTGCGCCGCCTCCGCCAGCGCCAGCAGCGTGCCGATACCGACCACCGGCAACCCGGCCGCGAATGCAAGCCCCTGCGTGACGCCGCAGGCGATTCTGAGCCCGGTGAACGATCCCGGGCCCTGTCCGAAGGCGATACCGTCGAGCTCCCCGACCCGCAATGCATGCCGCGCCAGCAATTTGTCCACCATGCCGAGCAGCAGCTCCGAGTGGCGCTGGCCGGCGCGTATTTCGCGAACATCGACGTCGCCGTCGCGCCATAACGCGACCGAGCAGTATTCGGTGGAAGTGTCGAGCGCCAGGATGTTCAAGGCGGTTTGGCCCGCAGCCGCGGGGCTGCATGAGGCAGGGTGTGAAAATCGCATTTTAACGCATTCGCAACGCCGCCATTACGTCTCGTCAATGGCGTCGCCCCGAGGGTTGGGCTACTATCCGCGCTTGCGAAATGCGGGGCGGGCAATGCGCATGCTGCTACAATAATCGCGCCATTTCATACGGTTGGTTACATCAGTCACCGCGGGAGCGTGTCTTGAAACCTGTCGTGGAGTTTCTTGAATCGTTCGTTGTCGTCGTGCTGGTGCTCGCCGGCATTGCGGGCCTATTCTACAACCTGTTCCGCGACAACGGCTGGCTCGGAACCGTCCTCGGCAAGATCTGGGACCTTGAAACCCGCTATCCGCTGATCGCGATACCGGTAACGATCGGCGCCATCATCATGTTCAGGCTGTGGTGGCGCGACAAAGTCATCCATGGCAAGACGAGCAGGCTTCCCGATTTCCTGCTTTATGCGCTGATGGCGGGCGGAGCCTATTTCATCGGCCGCTATGCCATCACCGGCTCGCTCTGAAATGTCAGTCAGTCCGTCGCAACCACGACTTTGTCGGCGATCAACTGCCTGATGGTTTCAGTACTGCATCCCAACCCCGTCAGAAGCTCGCGCGTATGTTCCCCGACGCGCGGTACATCGAGCCGCGTACCGAAGCGCATGCCGTCCATCTCGATCGGCAGGATCGGCACCTTGGTCTTTTTGCCGTTGAGCAGCGTGACCGGGGCAAGCCCGCCCGAGGCGTTGAGGTGCGGGTCCTCGAACAAGTCTTCCGGCTTCGCGATCGGCGCGAACGGCAGGCCAAGCGCCTCGCATTTGTCCATCAATTCCTGTTTGGTCATGCCAGAGAATATCTTGCTCACGATGGGCAGGATACGCGGCCGCGCTTCCACCCGCTGCGGGTTGGTGGCGAGCGCCGGGTCGGCGAGCAGGTCGGCCAGGCCGAACGCCTCGCAGAACACCTTCCACTGGGTATCGGTCACCACCCCCACGAACACCAGTTCGCCATCGCGGGTCTTGAAGTTGTCATAGAGCGCCCACGCGCGTACGCGGTCGGGCATCGGCGTCACCGGCTTGCCGGTCATGAGCCCCTCCATCATGTGCTGCGCCATCAGGAAGGCGTTGTTCTCGAACAGGGCGCTTTGTACGTACTGGCCTTTGCCGGTGCTCCGGCGCTGGTGGAGCGCGGCAAGAATCGCAATCGCGCCGAACATGCCGCCCATGACATCATTGACCGACGCGCCGGCCCGCAGCGGCCCGTAACGGCCGCCCGTCATATACGCAAGCCCGCCCATCATCTGCACCACCTCGTCGAGCCCGGTGCGGTGCTCGTAGGGGCCGGGCAGGAAACCTTTCAGCGAGCAGTAGATGATTTCAGGCTTGAGTTTTTTTACGGCCTCATAGCCGAAGCCGAGCTTGTCCATCGCGCCGGGCCGGAAGTTTTCGGTGATCACGTCGGCGCTGGCGATCAGCTTCAATACCGCTTCCCGACCCCGCTGTGACTTGAGATCGACGGCGAAACTTTTCTTGTTGCGGTTGTAGGTCGGGAAAAATCCCGCGCCCGAGGCAACGAGCTTGCGCGTGTGGTCGCCATCGAGCGGTTCGACCTTGATCACTTCGGCGCCGAGATCGGCGAGAATCAGGCCGCAGGTCGGACCCATCACCACGTGGACGAATTCAACGACGCGGACACCGGCCAGCGGCAGGGACATGTTCATTCTCTCAATCTCCAACTCTGTGACCTCTGTGACAAAAAATCTTGTTTTTTCGAGTTCATCTGCGGTCTTATTATCGAACGGAAGCACCCGGCGCGAGCGGACAGACCTCGATCTCGCGCGGCCCGACCTCGCCTACCAGTACGTCGATATTCTGCATGAGCCCCTCAACCTCCCTGTGCCAGCGACTCAGCCGGGCAAGGCGAAATGATAACAGGAGCGCCGCGACAATCGGCGGCATTGCGTGGTCGCCTGACGGCATGTAGTCTGGGGCCGGTGCATCGAACCCTTCGTAACCGCATCATTTCCCCAGGGAGACTCAAAATGGGCAATGTCATCAGACGGCATGTATCGGGACCCGTGCATTCGCGTGTCGTCGAGTATAACGGCCTGGTTCTCGTCGCCGGCACCACCGCCGACAACCGTGCCGCGTCGTGCAAGGAGCAAACCGAGGAAATCCTGAAGAAGATCGACGCCTCTCTCGCGTTGGCCGGCAGCGACAAGTCGCGCCTGCTCTCGACGACCATCTGGCTCGCCGACATCGGCGAGAAAGAGCAGATGGATGCCGCCTGGAAAGCGTGGGTCGACCCCGCCAACAAACCGGCGCGCGCCTGCGTCGAATCGCGGCTCGGCACACCCGACACGCGCGTCGAGATCATGGTCACCGCAGCAAAGTAAAGTTCAAAAACCGTTGAACCGACAAGCCTGTCCTGAAAAAAAGACTGTAAGACAGGGCAACCACAAAAAAGTGGCGAGGCTCAATCGCCGTACGCTAATACAAGACGCGACCCCTTTGGCGCGACCCCAAAAAAGTGGCGAGGCTCAATCGCCGTACGCTAATACAAGACGCGACCCCTTTGGCGCGCGCGACCCCTTTGGCGCGCGACCCCTTTGGCGCGACCCCTTTGGCGACCCCGCGACCCCTTTGGCGACCCCGACCCCTTTGGCGACCCCTTTGGCGCGACCCGACTCCTTTGGCGCGACCCGACCCCTTTGGCCCGCGACCCCTTTGGCCCGGATTTGGGAAAATGAGGCTATTGGTTCCATTCGCCGGCGAGCAGGTCAATGACGGTTTCGACAATGTCGTCGCGCCACGGGCCGGGCAGGCCGTCCAGCGGGAACATCGTACGCGGGGGGATGGTGATCTTGTGTCCGCGGCCGATAAACACCGGCTTACCTTCGACGATGAACCGGAGTGCCTTGGCGTTCTTTGCTTCAATCGTTGCGCCGAACTGGTGCGTGGGTGCATAGGACATGTTGGTGCCGATCGTGACGCTATTGCCCTCGACCTGGTAGTCGATGCTGCCCATCAGATGCCCTTTGTCGCGCAGCGGCTGGCCGCTGCGGGTTTTGAGCGGCGCCCATTTCTGGCCGTAGGGATCGGTGCCGGTGTGGAACCCGAGCTGGATGTGGGTTTTGAGCACGCGGCCGATGGCGTTGAGCGCAGCATCGGGTTGCTCGGCGGCGGCAAGCAGGCGGTTGAATGCGGCCTGCACCGCCTGGTCGTGGAGCTCGTACTTGATATTCGTCATGGTCTACCTCACAATATGCAGGCGGGCGTGACACGGTGAAATTCCCCCGGCCGTAGCACGGTGTTACACACCGGAGCGCCATGCAGGGTTGCCGCGCAAGCGGGATGGGGGGCCCTGCCGCCCGCCACTCTTTTTTTAGACCTTCCCCAGCAGCCGCCGCAGTTCCTCATTGCGCTTGGCCGCATCCGCACTCAGGCGCCGGAAGCTCGTCAGGAAAATCGCCTTACCGCTCTCCGTCGCCTTGATCACCGTCACGTAGCCCGCTTCCTCCAGCACGTAGACGATCGACAGCGCCGCGTCCTGCACCGAGCGCCCGCGCTCGATCGCGTCCTGCACGAAAGCGTACTCATCAACCGTGAGTTCACCGTGCCGGTCTTTCTGTTTTCGCATCGTGTCCGCGGAGAGCTGCACGACGCGCGTTTGCGCGCCGATGCGCTGCGCGTCGGTTTCGGACGCGAGCGCAACCGGGAACACGCCGTCAGGCTGATCATAGAAGGCGCGGAACATTTCGCTTTTTATCAGCGAGCGGATCGCGCCGACGGCAAGCGCAGGATCTGCGCCTTCGAGCTTGTCGCGCGCGAGCGCCAGCGCCTCGGCGCGCCGGCTCGCGCCGGGCGCGTAGCCCCAGCCCGGATCGACGCCCACCGGCACCTGCAGCACTTCGCCCGTGCGCGGGTTGGTCCATTCGCGTGTAGGCGACGGCGGCGCCTGGTCGGGGCCGTCCTTGCCGAGGCGTTTGAGGTCGCGCTCGGACAGCTGGATCACGCTGCAGCGGCAATTCCAGCCGTTGGGCGGCGTGTGCGTCTTCCACCACGGGTCGTCGGCGCGCAGCACCGTTCCGTTCCAGGCGCGATGCTGCGGGCGGGTACGCGCGTCCAGCACCGCGCTGTACATCACATAGGGCGCTGTAGCCAGGGTGTCCTGGATGCGCGCCCAGTGGCCGGCGGCATAGCTCGTGCGCAGGTTGGTGTCGTAGATCGTCCGCAGCCGCCGCACGCTGCCGAGTTGCACTTCGCGCGTCTCGCCGGTCTGCGGATCGGTCATCTTGGCGCGGCCCCACCAGCCACGGCGCACGAGCTCCGGCCGCAGCTCGTCGACGAAGCGGCGTACCGTCCAGCCCTCGCCGATCGCGCGGTCGACGACCGTCTTCACGTCGGAGAGCAGGTCGAGGTCCAGCATCTTGGCCACGGTAAAGGCGCGGTCGTGCTCCTCGTGCAGCATGTCCTGCCAGGCGAAGGATGCCCGCAGGCCCTTGCCGCGGAAGAAGGCGACGGCTGGTTCATCCCCACGCGCGTGGGGAACACCAGTGCCCGAAAAAAAACGCCCGAAACGCCCGCCGGTTCATCCCCACGCGCGTGGGGACCACGGTAGAGGGCGGGTCTCGCCGACGAGGGGCTTTTTTGCGGAGGCCCGGGCGGCGCCGCGCTTGGTGATCCCGCCGCCCTGGCGGCGGAGTGAGCCGCCGAATCGGGAGAGATACCGCATGACGGTCACCGAGCTGTTCGGTGCCCACGGGGTGCCGTCTGGCGCGCGGCCCTCTCCGAAGCGCCGTCGCGTCGCTATGATCATGTATTCGCCGATGTCGCGTAGCGCGGGCGTGGGGTCTGCTACGCGGCGCATGAGCTCAGAGAGGGCACCGAGCACGGCGCGGTCGTCGATCTCGATGCGGATCACTCGGCGCGATTCTCCGCCTCAGCCAACGCGAGCCAGGTGCGCGCCTGCTCGAGCGCCTGTGCCCATCCATCGTCGTCTGGATTCGCACGCGCCTGCGCCTCGCACTCGGCGACCCAGGCCCGCAGCTCTCCGAGGCTCGAGTAAGGTGTGACTGGAGGGTCGACCAGCGTATACACTCAGCTTCTCCGCGTTCGTCAGATCTCGACGATCGCCTCGGCGATGCGATCCGCCACCTCGTCTATCCATGCCGGCTCGTCTACCGCGCTGCGGCCCGGTAGTCCATAATACCGGCGCGAGCAAGGCCCTTATTGACCGCATGGTGGTGCCAGCGGTTCGCCTCGGCGATCGAGGCGTGACCCGATGCGATCAGACCGCGGATCGCGGTATAGGCGTGCCGATCCGCTACATCATAGTAGCGCAAGAGGCGCTCGCGCACGATGGCGCTTGCGATGTACTGCGAGCCGTCGTGGCCGACCGCCACGACCGCTTTCAGTCCGCTCTTGCCCGCCAACTGCAGATCGGCGCGCGAGAGCGATGTCGAGTTCGGGTGATTGTGCACCAATATCGCGTCACGCATCTCACCGATCTCGGTTCATCCCCACGCGCGTGGGGAACACTAATTGATTCGAATGCTGCACAATGAAAATAACGGTTCATCCCCACGCGCGTGGGGAACACCGCCTATCGTATCGACATGGGACGCCCGACTACGGTTCATCCCCACGCGCGTGGGGAACACCAAACGGGCATGGTGGCCATCGTTAATGCGCTGCGGTTCATCCCCACGCGCGTGGGGAACACGACCTTGCCGAATGAGTTGCTTCTCACGGCGAGCGGTTCATCCCCACGCGCGTGGGGAACACGTGGGAGATCATGGCAGCCCAACACACACGAACGGTTCATCCCCACGCG
>JAIESJ010000164.1 GCA_019746155.1 Burkholderiales bacterium | reverse complement strand
AGAATCTGGTTGCGCACGATTTTCGATTCGAGGCTGCTAAATTCGCTCTTGAGCAGATTTTCCTGCTGCGAATCCGTGCCCTCGGGTGCGAGTTCGGACAGGACGCGGCTGCGGATTTCGTCGATGCGGGCGCTGCGCGCCTGCTTTTGCCTGATCTGGTAGGCCTGCCGCAAATCGGCTTCGGCAAGCTGCGCAAGCCGGTCGATCAGCTCCTGGTTCTTGGCCGGCGGCGCCCAGTCCCACATCGGCGCGCCCGCCTCGTCGACCAATTCATTGATGACGCTGATCACCGCCTGCATCTGCTCATGGCCATAAACCACGGCACCGAGCATCACGTCTTCGGACAATTCCTGGGCTTCGGACTCGACCATCAGCACCGCCTGCTGGGTGCCCGCCACAACCAGATTGAGTCTGGACGACTTGAGTTCGGTCGCGGTCGGATTCAGCACATACTGGCCATCGAGATAGCCGACGCGCGCGGCGCCGATCGGGCCATTGAATGGAATGCCGGAGATCGCCAGTGCCGCCGAAGCGCCGATCATCGCCAAGATGTCGGAATCGACTTCGTTGTTCGACGACATGACGGTGGCGACCACCTGCACCTCGTTGTAGAAACCGTCCGGAAACAGCGGCCGGATCGGGCGATCAATCAGGCGTGAAGTCAGGATCTCCTTTTCCGAAGGACGGCCTTCGCGCTTAAAAAAGCCGCCGGGGATTTTGCCGGCCGCATAAGTGCGCTCCTGATAGTCCACGGTCAACGGGAAAAAATCTTTCCCCGCGTCGGCTTTTTTCTTGCCTACCACCGTCACCAGAACTACCGTGTCTTCCATGCTGACCATCACTGCGCCGCTGGCCTGGCGTGCAATCTCGCCCGTTTCCAGCGTCAGGCGATGGCGCCCATACATCAACGTTTTCTTTATATGATTCAAGATGTTATCCTTTTCCTGAAAACAAAAAGACCGCGCAATCGCGGTCTTTGGCTAATCGTTCATCCTCTGCGCGCGACAAAACACTCATACCGCAGACGCGCCGGGAAACAGATTTTTGGTTCGTGCTCCGCACCACCCATGTCGGGGGCCAGTTACTTGCGCAATCCGAGCCGTTCAATCAATGCCTTGTATTGCTTGGCATTGTTTTTCTTCAAATAATCCAAAAGCTTACGACGACGACTCACCATCCGCAGCAGACCACGGCGGGAATGGTGATCCTTGACATGGGCCTTGAAGTGTTCGGTCAGATCGGTAATCCGCGCTGTCAACAAAGCGACCTGCACTTCCGGCGACCCGGTATCGCCATTGGCCCGCTGGTAATCCTTGACCAGCTGGGCTTTTTGAGTGGTTGTTACTGCCATTTTGCTTCTCCGACTGAAAATCCTGTTATTCTACTCTCTAACCCCACGTTTTCTCAAGCAATACTTGATTGGCCGCCCGCAGACTTCAAATCTGCGGCCTAAACCTCGGAACCCTGCGCCATCAGCCGCCGCGCCACTATCCTGCGCGGCGCCAAGATCTCCACAATGCCGAGAAAGGCCCGTCCCGGGCCGTAGATCCGCGCCAGGCCGGCGGTCAACGTTTCGGGCCATTCTATTCCCCGGCCGGTCACGATTTGCCGCGCCTCGTCCGCTCCAAGATCAATACGCGGCAAAGTGGCAACCAGCGAATCGACCGGCAACAGCCGCGCTTCGCGCTCGCGCTGCGGCCAGTGCTGCAGTTCTTCCAGCGTAACCGCACCTTGATCCAGTTGAAAGTTTCCGACCGCGGTACGTCTGAGCGCCGCAAGACAGGCACCGCAGCCCAGCGCACGGCCGATGTCTTCGGCGAGCACCCGGATATACGTGCCCTTGCCGCATCGCACCGTGATCCTGAGCTCGTCGCGCTCGAAGCTCACGAGGTCGAGCGCGACGATACTTACCGGCCGCGGCACGCGCGTCAGTTCCTTGCCGGCGCGAGCGTACTTGTAGAGCGGCTGGCCTTTGTGCTTCAACGCGCTGTACATCGGCGGCGTTTGCATGATCTCCCCCCGAAAGCGCTGCAACACCGCTTCGATGTCCTCGCGCGTGGCACTGACGGCGGCGCTGGCGGCGATATCGCCTTCCATATCCCCCGTAGTGGTGGTCACGCCAAGCCTGATGGTCGCGGCATAGGTCTTGTCGCTGTTCAGCAGCAGGTGGGAGAACTTGGTGGCTTCGCCGAAGCAGATGGGGAGCAGACCGCTCGCCATGGGATCAAGCGTGCCGGTATGCCCGGCTTTTGCCGCAAGCAGCAAGTGTTTCGCTCCGGTTACCGCTGCCTGGGAACTGATCCCCAGCGACTTGTCGAGCAGCAGCACGCCATCGGCTCGTCGCCGCGGCTGCCTGCGCCGCACGATTACGGATTGTGGGGTGCCGTGCGTCACTTGTCCGCGGACCGGTCGGGATCCGTCGCGACGGCGGCGTCTATCAAGCGCGACAGGCGCACGCCGCGTTCGACCGAAACGTCGTATTTGAAGTGCAGTTCCGGCACGGTGCGCAGCTTCATACGGTGCGCCAGCTGGCTGCGCAGGAAACCGGCCGCATGTTGCAACGCGCCTGAAGTCTCTCCGACCTTTGCATCATCGCCCAACTGCGTGAAAAACACCTTGGCGTGAGCATAATCCTGGCTGACTTCGACATCGGTGATGGTGATCATCCCGACGCGGGGATCCTTGAGTTCGATGCGGATGACGTCAGACAGCTCGCGCTGGATCTGTTCGGCGATGCGCCGGCTGCGCGGAAAGTCTTTCGGCATATCGTTTAAGGCCTCAGGTCTAAAGTCTGGAGTAAGAACCAAGCGAACTTCAGACCTTAAACTTGCAACTTCGGACTAAAGCGTTCGGGCCACTTCGACGACTTCGTAGGCCTCGATCTGATCGCCGGCCTTGAGATCGCTGAAATTCTTCAGTGACAGGCCGCACTCGAAACCGGCCTTCACTTCGCGCACGTCGTCCTTGAAGCGTTTCAGCGAATCCAGCTCGCCGTCGTGAATGACGACATTGTCGCGCAGCAGGCGCACTTTGGCGTTGCGTTTAATCACGCCGTCGAGCACCATGCAGCCGGCGACCGTGCCGATCTTCGAAATGCGGTAGATCTCGCGCACTTCGACCAGGCCGATCACGCTTTCCTTTTTTTCCGGCGACAGCATGCCAGAAAGCGCCGCCTTGATCTCATCCACCGCATCGTAAATGATATTGTAATAGCGGATATCCACGCCGTTGCTCTCGGCCAGCTTGCGGGCGGCGGCGTCGGCACGGGTATTGAAACCGATGACGACCGCTTTCGACGCCAAGGCCAGGTTGATATCCGATTCGGTAATACCGCCCACTGCGGCGTGCACGATATTGACCTTGACCTCGCTAGTGGAAAGCTTGGTCAACGCGTGCGACAAGCCTTCATACGAACCTTGCACGTCGGCCTTAATGATCAGCGACAGCGTCTTGGTTCCGCCTTCGCCCATCTGCTCGAACATGTTTTCGAGCTTGGCCGCCTGCTGCTTGGCGAGCTTAACATCACGGTACTTGCCCTGACGGAACAGCGCGATCTCGCGCGCCTTGCGCTCATCGCCCAGTACCTGCACTTCAGCTCCCGCCGCGGGGACATCCGAAAGACCTAGAATCTCGACCGGGATCGAAGGGCCGGCATGATCGATGGTGCGCCCTGTTTCATCCAGCAACGCCCGCACGCGCCCGAACACGGCACCAGCCAGCAGTATATCGCCGCGCTTGAGCGTTCCCGACTGCACCAGAATCGTCGCCACCGGGCCGCGGCCCTTGTCGATCCTGGATTCGATCACAAGCCCCTTGGCCGGGGCATCCTTCGGCGCTTTCAGTTCCAGCACCTCAGCCTGCAGCAGAATACTGTCGAGCAGCGCATCAATACCCTTGCCGGTCTTGGCGGATACTTCGACGAACATGGTGTCGCCACCCCAATCCTCGGGCACCACTTCCCGGGCGGCCAGGTCCTGCTTGACCCGGTCCGGGTTGGCTTCGGGCTTGTCGATCTTGTTCAGCGCAACGACAATCGGAACCTTCGCCGCCTTGGCATGGTGAATGGCCTCTATCGTCTGCGGCATCACGCCGTCATCCGCAGCGACAACCAGCACCACGATATCCGTCACCTTGGCGCCACGTGCGCGCATCGCGGTAAAAGCCTCGTGGCCGGGCGTATCGAGGAAAGTGATCATGCCCTTCACGGTCTCGACATGGTAGGCGCCGATATGCTGGGTAATGCCGCCGGCCTCGCCGCTCGCCACGCGCGTGCGGCGGATGTGGTCGAGAAGCGACGTCTTGCCGTGGTCGACGTGACCCATGACCGTCACCACCGGTGCGCGCGGCTCGAGCTTGATCTCGGTGGGCGCCCGGTATTCTTCCGCGAGGAACGCGTCGGGTTCGTCGAGCTTTGCGGGCTTCGCCACATGCCCCATTTCCTCGACCACGATCATTGCCGACTCCTGGTCGAGCACCTGGTTGATCGTCGCCATGGTGCCGAGCTTCATCAGCACCTTGATGACCTCGGCCGCTTTCACCGACATCTTGTGCGCAAGATCGCCGACCGTGATGGTCTCGGGCACCATGACTTCGCGCACCACCGGTTCGGTGGGTGCCGTAAAGGCATGCTGCCGCTCGTTTTCTTCCTTGTGGGCGGCATGACGCGCCTTGCGCTCGCGCCATCCCAGACCGCCGGTCGCGTCGCCGCGCGTCTTGATGCTGCGCTTTTTGGCGGACTCGTCCTTCCAGATGACCTGCTTGACCTGTTTCTTGGCGCCTTTTTTCTCGGCTTTTTCCGCCTTCTCTTCGGGCTTGACCTCGGGTTTGTGCAGAGTCCCTTCGACAGGAGTCGCGGCTTCGGCCGCTGCCGAAGCCGGCTTTGCCTGCTCGGCGGGCTTGGCTGCGGCGACCGGCACCGGCGTTTCGGTCTCGACCTGCGCTTTCTTGCGACGCTCCTGCTTCTTCTGCGCGTCTTCGGTCTGGCGCGCGGTAAGCTCGGCCTGCTTCTTCGCCTCTGCTTCACGCAAAGCGATCTGCTCGGCGTCTACAACAGGCCTGGACTCGGCGGCGGGCGCCTCTGCATCGATTGCATCGCGCTTCACCAGCACACGCTTCTTGCGCACCTCAACCTGGATGGTGCGCGACTTGCCGGTGCTGTCCGATTTCTTGATCTCGGTGGTTTGCTTGCGCGTGAGCGTGATTTTCTGCTTGGCCTCCTTGCCGCCATGCACCTCGCGCAGATAATCCAGCAGCTGGGTTTTGTCTTTCTCGGTCAACGGCGTGTCCGCAGTCAGCACCTTCTTGACGCCGGCCGCCCGCAGCTGCTCCATGAGCAGCGCCGGGGGCAGCCCCAATTCCTTGGCAAATTGTGTGACGTTGATTTGCGCCATTTAATCTTTTCTTAAGCGTTAGTCTCGGCAAACCACGGTGCACGCGCAGCCATGATTAGCTGTTTGGCGCGCTCCGCATCGAGGGCGGTGAGATCCACCAGATCATCAGTGGCAAAATCAGCGAGTTCCTCCTGCGTGCCGATACCCTTGGAAGCCAGCAGGCGTGCGGTCTCGCTGTCCATGCCTTCGACCTTCATCAGGTCTTCGACGTCGTGCTCCACTTTCTCTTCGCTGACGATGGCCTGGGTGAGCAGCGCATTGCGTGCGCGGCTGCGCAGCTCGTTGACCGTAGTCTCGTCGAAGGCCTCGATCTCGAGCATTTCATTGAGCGGCACATAGGCCACTTCTTCCAGCGTGGAAAAGCCCTCCTGCACCAGGATATTGGCGACTTCCTCGTCAACATCAAGTTTTTCCATGAACACCGTGCGGATGCGCGTTGATTCCTCCTCGGTCTTCTTCTGCGACTCTTCGACCGTCATGAGATTGAGCTCCCAGCCGGTCAATTCGCTGGCGAGTCTGACGTTCTGGCCGCTGCGGCCGATCGCCTGCGCGAGGTTTTCCTCGTCGACGACGATGTCCATGCTGTGTTTTTCCTCGTCGACCACGATGCTGCTCACTTCGGCCGGCGCCAGCGCATTGATCACGAACTGGGCGGGATCCGCGTTCCACAGGATGATGTCAACGCGCTCGCCGGCAAGCTCGGAAGTCACGGCCTGTACGCGCGAACCGCGCATGCCGACGCAGGTGCCGATCGGATCGATGCGCGGGTCGTTCGATTTCACGGCGATCTTGGCGCGGGAACCGGGATCGCGCGCGGCGGATTTGATTTCGAGCATGCCGTCTTCAAGCTCCGGCACTTCCAGCTCGAACAATTTGATCAGGAACTCGGGGGCGATGCGCGACAGAATCAGCTGCGGGCCGCGGCTCGTGCGGTCGACTTTCCACACGTAGGCTCGCACACGATCCCCGATGCGCAGATTCTCTTTCGGGATCATCTGGTCGCGCGGCAGCAGCGCTTCGAGACGGCCCGATTCGATGATTGCGTTGCCGCGCTCCATGCGCTTGATCACCCCGGTCACCAGATGCTCTTTCCGCTGCAGGAAATCATTGAGGATCTGCTCGCGCTCCGCATCGCGGATCTTCTGCAGAATGACCTGCTTCGCGGTCTGCGCGCCGATGCGGCCGACCTCCAGGCCGGGAAGCGGTTCTTCGATGTATTCACCAACCTGGGCCTGGGGTTTGATCTCCAGCGCCTCGTGGAGCTTGTACTGGCGCGACGGAACCTCGATTTCCTGATCGTTCACCACTTGCCAACGGCGGAAAAAGGAAAAATCGCCGGTGCCACGGTCGACAGACGCGCGCACTTCCACGTCTTCATTGAAGCGTTTCTTCGCGGCAGAGGCCAAAGCAAGCTCTAGCGCACCGAACACGATTTCCTTGTCGACGTTCTTTTCGCGCGCCAACGCATCCACGAGTAACAAAATTTCGCGGCTCATTTCAACCTCCTGCTAAATTGCGGGAACCAGTCGCGCCTTTTCCAGGTTGCCCAGGTCAAGCGACAGCACTCTGCCGTCGACCTCAAGCTGCACCTTGCCTGCGCTGGTTTCCCGCAACACACCCACAAAATTTCTTTGCCCGTCTACCGGAACGCGCAACCTGATACGCGCCTTCTGCCCGGTAAAACGCACAAAATCCCGTTCTTTCTTCAATAGCCTATCCAACCCCGGCGACGATACTTCCAGACGGTCATAGTCGATGTTCTCGACCGCCAGCAAGCGCGTCAGATGATGGCTGACCGCCGCACAATCGTCGACGTAGATCCCGCCAGGCTTGTCAATAAACACACGTAAAAACAAACCCTTACCTGATCTTTCCAGATCCACCAGCTCGTAACCGAGCCCAGCCAGCGTGGTTTCCAACAATGCCTGTAAATCCATTGCAAATCAGCGCCACAAACAAAAAATGGGCGAACCGCCCATCTTTTTTTAACCAGAGGCAGGAGTTTAACAAAAATTGCACTGGAATCCAATAGCCGGGGTCGTTTCGCCCGTCAAATGGAGGCTAAAAAACCTTGTTGCCTAAGACAGTTATGCCCCGCCCCGGAGGCCTGAGCTGGCCCCAAGAATTTAAACAGCGTGTCTCGGCTCCGAAATCAACTGGAAACGTCCGACCTGATTTTGTGAGAGTGCTCACCGGCATCAGGCAGCCACCACTGCGAGCCCGGGTGCGCGCTGCCCCAGCTCTGGCAAGCGCGCGCCCTGGGCGAGCTCCTTCAGCTTCTCCTGGGCGGCTTGCGCCCAGCCTTGCCACTTCGGCAGTTCAATCGCTTGGCCATGCACGTACACGTCCGCCGGCGTGAGCACGTCGCCGCCGCGCACAACAATTCGCGTCGTGCCGCGTGAATCAGACTCAACTGGCTGTGAACAAAGCTCTGTACAATCTTTCTCGCGTGCGTGTGCATGACAGATCTCCATGTTGGTTGATCCCAACGCAGAGAAAAAACCGCTCATGCGCACGCCGTTTCTCATCACCTTACATTCAACCTCTTGATTTGTACAGACTTTCAGTTGAAAAAGCCGGGAGAACATCAGCCGCAGGTTTTCCACCACATCCAAGTGCTCCAGAACCCGGCAAGAAGCTCACCCAGCACGAGAAGGCGATCAACCGCAGCCGCTCGCGACGCCGCGCGTGGGGCGAATTCGCTTTCCACGTGGTCAAACGTTTGTGGGGCTTTGCCAAGGTGAGATACCGGGGGCTCTACAAGAACACGGTGCGGACCTTGACGATGTTCGCGCTGGCAAACTTGTACCTTACGCGACGACGATTGTTGCCACCAGGGGCGAGGTATGCCCTGTAAAGGCAAAAAGGCAGAACCCGAGCACCGAAACGACGACAGGCAAACGCTTCGAGCACCTCTCGGGCTTTGTTCAACCCCCCCATTGCGCAGGATCGACATCAATCGCTTCGTTTGGGTCACTTGCGCAGAGCTTCCCTAGCCGCGCATCCTCCCCGCCATTCTCACCCACCCGACCCCGCCGCGGTGAGGGGCGGCAAACCCAGTAGCAGACCGCAAGCCACATAGTTCTACATTGCAGAACAACTGGCATCCTTGTTTCGACGCGAGGCTGTGTTGACGAAATCTTGACCTTATGTTGCAATGGAAACAGGTTTCTTATTGTTCCACATTGCAGAACGAATGTGATTGACCGGCAGTCCGCCGCCCCTCGTCATGCCTTCGCGTCAAAGCGAAGGCTGGGCCTGATCCCAGAACCGGACACCGAAGAGGAATCGTATAATGAAATACGACGAACACACCGACATCGTTGTCGCGGGCTACGGTTTTGCCGGTGGGGCGGCCGCCATCGCGGCAGCCGATGCCGGAAAGAAGGTCCTGCTGCTGGAAAAAATGGCTGTCCCGGGCGGCATTTCAATTTGTTCAGGCGGTGGACTCCGCGTGGCTTCAAATCCGGAAAAGGCATTTGCCTATCTGGAAGCCACCAACGCTGGCAGCATTCCCGACGAACTGCTCAGAGCCTTCGCGCAGGAAATGACCAAGCTTCCCGGCTATTTTACGAAGCTGGCCGAAATCAATCGCGCAGAAGTGGTCACTCTCGACCGGCCTGCCAATTACCCGCTCCCCGGCTATGATACGTTCCAGTTTCTCGAAATCAGCTCCATTCCGGACTTCGACCCCCGCAAGGAGTACCCCCAAGCAAGATCGTTGCGTGCTGGAATCAATGCATTCAAGGTCGTCGACGACAATGTGCGCATGCGCGGTATCGACGTGCGCCTGTCGGTGAAGGTGCTGCGCCTTCTGAGGGCGCCCGCCGGGGAGGTCTGCGGAGTCGAGGTCGATACGCCCGAAGGGATCCGCCGTATCGGGACCCGGCATGGAGTGATCCTCGCCTGCGGCGGATTCGAGTCCGATCCGGACATGCAACGGCAGTTCTGGCAGTTTTATCCGGTACTCCCAGCTGCCACCCGGGGCAACACAGGCGACGGCATCCGCATGGCACAAGCACTCGGGGCCGATCTGTGGCACATGTGGCACTTTCATGGCAGCTACGGCTTCCGCCACACCGACCCGAAATATGTCTTCGGGATACGCACCAAGAAGCTTCCGGATTGGACTCCCGGCGTCCTGCCGACCTCGGTCCGCATGTCCTGGATCCTGGTGGACCGGACAGGCCGGCGGTTCATGAACGAATATCAGCCGTATGCGCATGATACCGGACATCGGTTTTTCGACCGGTATGACCCGACCGCGATGCGGTTTCCCGCAATGCCAGCGTTCCTCGTGCTGGACGAGGCAGCACGCAAGATGTATCCGGTTGCCAAGTCCTTCATCAATGACCCGGAAATCGAACCCTACGATTGGAGCAAGGACAATCTCCGCGAGGTTGAATTGGGGATTCTCAAGCGCGCTGAGTCCGTTGCTGATCTGGCACGCCAGATGAAAACGCCCGAGCTGGTCTTGAAGGAGACCATCGAGCGGTGGAACGGCCTGTGCGCTTCGAACGCCGAAGACGAGTTCGGCCGTCCCGCCGCCACCCGCACGCCCCTGTCGTCGCCCCCCTTTTATTTCGGGGAAGTATGGCCGGTCGTCTCCAATACGCAAGGCGGCCTCGTTCATGACGTCAAGCAGAGGGTCCTGAACCCGTACGGGGAACCCATTCCGCGGCTGTACGTGGCGGGCGAGCTCGGCAGCATCTGGGGCTTTCTCTACCTTTCAGGGGGCAATCTCGCAGAGTGCTTCATCAGCGGCAGGATTGCAGGCATGAACGTGTCCGCCGAGGAGGCGCTGATGCTGTAGGCGGCCGCAAGCGCGCAGCCCTGTAATGGATTGCACACGTCCCCGGACGATACAAGAATCGCCCGACCGGATTCGAGTTTATTCAGAGCAGGCATGGGGGCGGAGTCGCACATACAAGAATAATTGAAACAAACCATCAAGGAGAATGAAAATGAGAATGTTGGCTGGAGCGGTATCGATTATCGTCGGATCGTTTCTCCTGCCGCTGTCGGCAGGCGGACAGGACGCGGGCAGGGATTACCCGTCAAAGGCGATCCGCCTGATCGTCCCGTATGGCACCGGCGGCAGTACCGACGTGGTATCGCGAATACTCGCCGCAAAACTGACCGAACGCCTCTCAAAGCAGGTGATTGTTGAGAATCGCCCGGGCGCCAACGGCATCATCGGCACCAATGTCGTCGCGAAATCCACCGCCGACGGGTATACCTTCCTCATGGCGAGCAACGGGCAGGCGGTCAACATCAGTCTGTATCAGAAACTTCCCTTCGACATGGCCCGCGACCTGGTATCGGTCGTCAACGTCGCCGTAATGCCCAATGTGCTGGCTGTTCATCCGTCCCAACCAATGCGCGCGCTCAAGGACATCGTCGCGGAAGCGAAAAGGAGGCCGGGTGCGCTCACGTACGGGCACGCCGGACTCGGTTCTTCGCAGCACTTGTGCGGCGAACTGCTGAAGCTGATAGCCGGCATCAATATCGAGCAGGTGCCCTACAAGGGTGGCGGCCCGGCTGTGGTCGATGCGCTCGCCGGACAGGTCCCGATGGTTTTCGCGGGCCTGCCCGCCGTTATCCAGCATGTGAAAACCGGGCGCTTGCGCGGGATCGCCGTCACCAGTCAGAAGCGCTCGGCTTTGTTGCCCGACACACCGACCATCGCCGAACAGGGTTATCCGGGATTTAACAACGTATTCTGGATTGCGATCCTCGCTCCGCGCGGTGTCCCGAACGCGATTATTGCGCGCATCAATGCCGAAGTGAACGCGGTCATCTCGGACCCGGATACCGTGCAGCAGTTTGCCACGCAGGGAGTCGAGCCTGTGGGCGGCGCGTCTCAGCAACTCGACGCTTTCCTCCGGGATGAAATCGAAACGGCGGCAAGGATCATCCGGGAGGCCGGAATCAAGGTGGATGGCTGAGAGGTGGTTACATAAAAGGGGGTACGCCCAAATCTCCCAAGGCATCATGAAACGGGATCCTGCTCTCACACGAAGCTACGGGCACGAATGGCGGCACAACGAGCAGGTGTTCCGGCCTCTCGTGCGCTACAACTCCGCACACGTCCTGATGCTCGCCGATAAAGGCGTGATACCACCCGCCGCAGCGCGGCGCCTGCTGCACGAGTTGGAAGCGCTTGCACGGTCCGGCTTCGATTCAATCCCCTACGAGCTTGCACTGGACGGGCTGCAACCCAATATCGAGGCTGAACTCAGCCGCCGCCTCGGGCCCGACATTGCAGGGTGGTTGAACACCGGCCGCGCTCGCCAAGAGTGCGAATTCGTTTCGCGTCAGATCGCCATTCGTAACCGGCTACTGGATGTGGCCGAACAATCGATAGGCGTTCGTACCGCGCTCGAAGCCCTAGCCCGGCGCAGCGAGCACGACACGATGCCGTACTACACGTGGGCACAGCAGGCGGAGCCCGTCACGTTCGGATATTACCTCGCGGCGGTCGCCGAGGCGATTGCCCAGGACGGGATCCAGATCAAGGCCGCTTATCGCTCGATCAATCGGTCCCGAGCCAGTTGCGGACAGGTGGCGCCGCCCCCTCTGCCTATCGACCGCGGCCGCGTAGCCTGCTGGCTTGGGTTCGAGGGCATCATGGCCAATTCCCTGTACGCCTACTCCTCTCTTGACGCGGAACTCGAGGTCCTATCGGCGCTGTCGCTTCTCACCGCAAATCTGACCCGCCTTTCGGAGAATCTGTACGTTTGGTGCTCGACCGAGTTTGGCTTCATGGAGTTCAGCGACGCATTTTCGGGTACAAGCTACGCGATGCCGCAGAAGAAGAACCCCTATGCCCTGCGCCAGGTGCGCCCCGCGGCATCGCGTGTTGCCGCCGCCTGGAGCGAAGTCATGGCGCTCTTCTCGGGCGGCCTGCCCATGGTCGGCAACGGCATCATCCACGCCCAGAACCGGCTGCTCGAATGCATCGGGCAAGCGAACGACGTCCTGACGCTCATGGCACGCGCGCTGCCGGCCCTCAAGGTCAACGCTGCGCGCATGCGCGCAGCATGCGCCGATCACTGGGTGCAGGCTCCCCAGTTGGTCTTTTATCTCGTCCGTTCCCGCTCGATCCCGTTTCGCCAGGCCCACCATATCGTGCGCAGGGTGATCGACGAAGCGGCGCGCCGCGGACTGAAGCCGACGCAGGTCGATTCCCGGATCGTGGAGGCGGCTGCATATGAAGTGACGGCGCGCCGGATTCGTGTCGGCGAGAAGGCCTTGTCGCGCGCGCTGCAGCCCGATCTTGCGGTCAGGACCCGTACCGTCGGCGGCCCCGCGCCGCGCTCCGTGCAGCAACAGCTCAAGCTTCTCGCCGAACGCCGGAAGAAGGATGCCGTCTGGCACAAAACCGAAGTGCGCCGCTTGAAGCGCGCGGAGGCCGGACTCCAAGCGGCGGTCCACAAGCGCCTGCGGCCGTGACAGGATTGCCTGCTGCTTCGGCGGCCGGAACGTGCGCCGCCCCAGCGCGATAAGACGCGGGTGCTCAGACCTTGTAGTCGAAATTGGGCGGGCGCTTCTCCTTCAGCGACGCAAGCCCTTCACGGACCTCCGGCCCGTTGAAACTGAGCAATTCCAGCGCAGCCGAGTTGTCGAACGTGGGACCCATGGCCCGCAGCCAGTTGTTCAGCGCATATTTGCTCCAGCGGATCGGGCGCTGCGCCCCCCGGGCAAGGCGTGTCGCAATCTCCAATGCCTTGTCCTGCAACTGCGCGTCTTCCACGCACATCGATACCAGGCCGATGCGCTCCGCCTCTTCGCCGCTGACCGGGTCGCATAACATGATGTAGTACTTCGCCTTCGCCATGCCACACAGAAGGGGCCAGATCAGCGCGGCGTGGTCGCCGGCCGCAAGCCCCAGCCGGGTGTGTCCATCGATGATGCGGGCAGACTTGCTGGCGATCGAGATATCGGCAAGGAGCGCCGCAGCGAGTCCGGCGCCGACCGCCGGACCATGAATCGCCGAAACGATGGGCTTGGAGCAGTTGATCATGTTGTAGCAAAGGTCGCGGAATTCGCGCAGCGCGGCCGCTTGCATCGAATAGTCGTTCGAGATGCGCTCCACCATGCTAAAGTCGCCGCCCGCGGAAAACGCCTTCCCGGCGCCGCAGATCACGATGGAGTTGACCTCGGGATCCTCATCGGCGACGGCCCAGACCTTGGTGAGTTCGCCGTGCGTTTCCCAATCAAGCGAGTTCATCCGCTCCGGGCGGTCGAGCGTGATACGGATAACCCGCTCGGCCGGACGGTCGAACTTGAGGTGACGAAAGGAAGAATATCGGTCGGTCATGAGGTCTCCTAGGTTGAATGAGCACGGAATCTCCGCGCCACAGATTTACCCCGTTAAGGGCCAGACAAAGCTTAATCCTGCGCGAGCGTCCGAACGAGATCGGCTACGGCGGTGTCCTCCAGGCTGTCGACCGCGGAGATCACCCGGCCCGCCGCCTCGTTGCTCATCAGGCCCCGGACGTTGCCGCGGAACTTGGCTTCCAAGGCCTCGCGGCTGAGCGGGTTATCCGGATTGCCGGTATTAATCTCGAATCGCCGCACCAGCGCGCGCCCGTCCGCGAGCCGCGCCTCCACCCAGCCCGGGAAATACTTCGGAAATGCCGTCTCCCCGGGCTTGGCTACGCGATAGCTCATCCGATCGGCCAGTTCCAGCAGATCGGGCCGGGCGATGTTCTCCGGCGTGAAGGTGTCGTGACCGATCCGGCCATCGGTCAAGGCGGCGGCAAGCACAAAGGGAAGACTGAACTTCGCGGCATACGGCGAATCCGGCCGGAGCTTCTGCGCGAACGGCTCACAGATCAGCGGCAACTCGATTTCCGGCACCACGCAGTGCAGCGCTTTCACTTGCGCCGGGGTAACGCCCTGGAGCCGAAGATCGAGAACGCAATCTATGAAAGCATGTGCGAAATGGCAGCAAGGATAGGGTTTGATCGACACCCGCGTCATTTCCCAGCGCTCGCCCAACCCCGCATCGAGCGCGGCGAGGTCGCATTCATCGACCAGGCCATATGTCTTGAAGGTGCCATATCGCCCTTCGAACACCGTCATGGGGCCGGTCATGCCCGCGTGCGCCAGGTGGGCGGCGACGATGCCCGCGCTTGCCGCCCAGCCGGGATGAAAGCTCTTCGCCGCAGACCCGTTCGATAGGTACTCCGACACCCCGGAGACTTGGCTGCCGGCCAGGCCAAGCGCGTGGCTCGTCTGTTCCGCCGAAAGCCGCAGCAGTTTCGCGGCCGCCGCGGCGGCTCCGAAAACGCCCGCGACTGAAGTCGTGTGAAAACCACGCTTGTGAAAGCTCCCGCGCGCCGCAAGCCCGACGCGCGCGGTGACTTCCCAGCCCGCCGCAAATGCGGCGATCGCCTCCTGCCCGGACGCCCCGAGTTCTTCAGCGAGCGCGAGCACTGTCGGCGCGAGCACGGCGCTGCCATGCGTGATCGAATCGGTATGCGTATCGTCGTAATCAAGGACATGACATGCCACGCCGTTGGCGATCGCCGCGTACGGGGCATCCAATCTGAAGCCGGTTCCCCAGACACTACTCTGTCCGGAGCCGCCCCCGATTCCGCGAACGCCCTCGAGCGCGGCCGCGGCATTTGGTTGCCGGGATCCGATCAGCCCGACGCCAAGCGTATCGAGCAGGTGCCGCTTGGCGCTCTCGATGACTGCCGTCGGAAGTCCATCGAAAGAAAGGCCGGCGACGAACGCGCTTATCCGCTGCGAACAACTCGCTTCCCGCGCCGCAGGATCGCCCTGCAAGGCAGGGCTCGCCATGCTATTTAATTCTGCATTCCCCATTTGCGCACCGTCATGAGTTCCACGTTCTTGAAAATGATGTTTTCCACGGCGAACCCGATCAGGATCACCGTGAACAGACCGGCGAATACCGACGGGATCTCGAGCTGGTTCTTGTTCTCGTAGATGAACCAACCCAGACCGCCCGAGCCCGAACTCACCCCGAACACGAGTTCGGCCGCTATCAACGTGCGCCAGGCGAACGCCCAGCCGGTCTTGAGCCCCGTGAGGATGCTCGGAAACGCCGCTGGCACCAGAATCTTCCAGGCGTAGCCGAATCCGCGTAGTCCGTAGTTGCGCCCCACCATGCGCAGCGTAGCGGACACCGACATGAAGCCGGAATGCGTGTTGAGGGCGACCGCCCAAAGCACCGAATGAACGAGCACGAAAACAATGCTCCCCTCCCCCAAGCCGAACCAGATCAGCGCAAGGGGCAACAACGCGATGGCCGGCAACGGGTTAAACATCGAGGTAAGCGTTTCCAGCAGGTCCGAACCGATGCGCGTCGTGACCGCGAACATCGTGAGCAATGCCGCGAGCGCCAAGCCGAGCCCGTACCCGATGAGCAGCACCTGTATAGAGTGCCAGGACTTGCCTATCAGATCACCCTTGGCGATGGCGTCCCAGAAGGCTTGCACCGTCGAGGCGAACGTGGGAAACAGTAGCGCGTTGTCCAGATGGCGCGCATACGCCTCCCAGAATCCAGCAAGAACCAGCAAGAGGAACACCTTTCTGATCCAGTCCTGGCTGTAGACCTTCTCCCACGCGGTGAGCGGCTTCTCGACGATGCCGAAAGCGTCGTCAACGCGCTCACGAATGAACTCCGGACGGTGAAGCGTTGGCTCAGGCATTCACCACCTCCTTTACCTCGTCGCCGAAAAGAGTATGTCGTGAATGGAGTCGGAGAGCTTCATGCCGGTGGCCGCATCCACCGAATCGCTGCCGTCGCTGTTCAGTTCCGCCCTGACCTGGCCCGGGTGAGGCGACAGGAGCAGGATCCGGTTCCCGATGACTACGGCCTCCGCGATCGAGTGCGTCACGAACAGCACCGTAAAGCGCGTGCCGACCCAGAGTTGAAGGAGTTCCTCCTGCATCTTGCGACGGGTCAGCGCATCGAGGGCGGCGAACGGCTCGTCCATCAGGAGGATATCCGGCTCCATCGCCATGCCGCGGGCAATCGCGACGCGCTGCTTCATGCCGCCGGAGAGCGTGTGAGGAAAGCTGTCGGCGAACTTCGCCAGGTTCACCTTCTCGATGTACTGCATCGCCCTTTCCTCCGCCGCCCTGCCGCCGAGCCGGCCGCTCGCCTCGAGCGCAAACATCACGTTTTGCTTCACGGTTTTCCAGGGCAGCAGTTGATCGAACTCCTGGAACACCATGACCCGGTCGGGTCCCGGTTGCTCGATCCTGCGCGACTTGAGCGTGATCTCACCCTCGACCGGCTGGATATAGCCTCCGACCGCCTTGAGCAAGGTGGACTTTCCGCATCCGGACGGCCCGAGCAGGACAAAGCGATCCGAGCGGAACACCTGGAAGTCAACCCTGTAAGTCGCCGTGACCAGATGATCCCTGGTCTTGTACTGCAAGGTGACGCCACGAACGTCGAGCAGTGGCTTATCCGTCGTCTTGCTCATTACGCCTCCCGGTGCGACCCGGCATCGCTCCCGCTGGTGTCGCGCGCATGTGTCCTCAGCTCCCCGGCTGATTGTGGATCTCGCTGAAGAAGATGTCTTTCCACGAGGCGGGTTTGTTCTTGATGCGTCCAATGCGATGCATGAATTCGGCAACCGGAAACGTGGCGCTCGGTGCGAGCTTGAAGTTGATCTTCGGGTCGTTCAACATCGCCACTATGTCGGCCACCGGCGTCTTTTCCCGGGTCACGCTGAGATAAATCTCAGCCGCGCGCTTCTTGTCGCTGCGTATCAGTTCCATGGCCTTGTTCATGGCGTCGACCACGGATCGGAACACCACAGGGTTTTCGTCGTGGAACTTCTGGCTGGCGTACAGAACGATCAAGGTCGCCGGCCCACCGTACACGTCAAAGCTGTCCAGCACTCTCCGGACATTCGCGTTCTTGAGCCCTTCAAAGTCGTAGGGGGCGGCGGTAAAGTGCGCCGTGATCTCGCTCTTCCCCGACAAAAGTGCAGCGAGCCCGTCGGGATGCCGCATCGAGACCGTGATCCTGTCGAGCTTTTCGAACGCCGCGTCCCCCCATTCCTTGGCAGCTGCCATCTGCAGAGTCACCGCTTGCATGGACGTCTTCACCGCCGGCAAGGCGATCTTGTCCTTGTCGGTGAAATCCCTGAGCGACTTGACATTAGGATTGCGGGTTATAAGCGTCATCGGAACGTCGCTCACCGCGCCGGCGCCTCTGATAGCGTCTTTTCCGCCCTTCGTCTTGTCCCACAGCACGAGGAGCGGTCCGACTCCGCCAGCGGAAAAATCCACCGCTCCGGCGAGCAGCGCGTCATTGACCGAAGCGCCCCCCGAAAGCTGGGCCCAGGTCACCTTGAGTTGCGGCAGGCCCTTCGCTTTCGCTTCCTTCTCGACCAGATTTTCGTGCTCCATCACGATCAGCGGGAGATAGTGAATTCCGAACTGACGCACGATCCTGACTTCCGCGACCTCCGCGCTGGCCGTGTGCAACACCGCCAACCCCGCCGCTGCCGCCGCGATCCTGATGATGAGTGCGCACCACGACTTGCGATCGAACATTTTGCCCATGTCTTCCTCCATGTTGGTAGATCTCCTCGCCCGTTTCTTGTTATGTGGTCCGCTTGATCCCCCGGCGTCAGGGCCGCGAACGAAACTTCGGTTTTCTTTTCTCAAGAAATGCCTTGACGCCCTCGTCACACTCGCCGCTTGCTAGGCACAAAGCGAAAAGCTTGTTTTCGTAGTCCATCCCGGACTGGATGTCGGCATCCGCGCTCCTGAGCACCGCGTCGCGCGCCAGTATCAGCGACACCGGCCCCTTGCTCTGCCACTTGCGACAAATGTCTCGCGCCGCGTCCATGAGATTCCCGCCTGGATGCACGCTGTTCACCAGGCCGATGCGACAGGCCTCCGGCGCCGTGATCGGCTCGCCGAGCGTGACAAGCTCCATTGCGCGCCCCAGTCCCACCAGACGGGCGAGCCGCTGGGTGCCGCCGCTGCCCGGGATGACGCCGAGGTTGATCTCCGGCAGACCGAGCTTTGCCGACTCCGACGCGATACGCAGCGTGCAGGCGAGCGCGAGTTCTAGGCCCGCGCCCAGGCAGAAGCCGTTGATCGCGGCAAGCGTCGGCAGCCGCAGCCCCTCGATGAGCCGCGGGAGTTCGCGCCGCAACTGGGCCTGGGTGGAGAGCTCCCCGGCCATCGTGCGCCGGGCGACCTCGTTGATGTCCGCCCCGGCGGAAAAGGCTCGCGGCCCCTCGCCGGTGATGATGACGCAATCCGCCTCGCCGCCTTCCTCGAGTTCGCGCAGAAGAGCGATGCACTCCTCGCGCATCGGCAGGCTCATCGCGTTGAGGCGCTCGGCATCGCTCAGCGTCAGGACGGCAATGCGGTCTTCGATCTCGAGCCTTGTCCGGGTCAGTTGCCGATCGGTATTCATCTATGCACTTCTCCTCTCGGGTTCAAGCAGGGCCGATTTCACCGTCTTGCCGCCGGCATTCTTCGGAAGATCGCGGACGATCTCCAGACTGCGGGGCTTCTTGTAGTCTGCGAGGTATTCCAGGCAGTGCTTCTGCAGCTCGGCAAGCGTGAGGTGGTGCCCGTCACGAAGCACCAGAAACACCTTGATGCTCTGGCCCCACTTCGCATCCGGAATGCCGACGGCCGCACAGTCGAGCACGGCCGGATGAAGCATGACGACCTGCTCGATCTCGACCGGATAGATGTTGACGCCGCCGCTGATGATCATGTCCTTGGAGCGGCCCACGAGATAGAGAAATCCCTCCTCGTCGAGATAGCCCAGATCGCCGGTATGAAACCAGGGCCCGGTGAACGCAGCCGCGGTTTCTTCCGCACGGTCCCGATAGCTCGCCATTACGGACGGGTTCGAGCACCAGATCTCGCCCGTCTCCCCGGGCGCGAGCGGCTGCCCCCCGGGGCCTGCAATCCTGATTTCCACGTTGGTGAAGGGTTGCCCCACGGACGCCGGCTTGCGCAACTGATCGCGCGGCTTGAGCACCGTCATGCTGTTCGATTCGGTGGAGCCGTAATAGTCGTAGAGTTGGTCGCTGATGCGCTCGATGACCCGTTGCTTGGTCGGCAGCGGCAGGGACGATCCGCAGGTCACCACTCTCTTGAGGCTGCCGAGCGCATGGGGCCTGGGCGACTTGTCCAGGGCCTCGAGAATCATGGTGAGCATGGTAGGCACCGTCAGCGACGAGCTGATCCGCTCGCGCTCAACGATGTCGAGGAACGACGCTGGGTCGAAGTGCTCGAGGATGCGCACGGTGGCTCCGACGTAGAGATGGATCAACGTAAAGGTCAGCCCGGCCGAGTGGACCTGCGGCATCGTGCCGAGGTAACGGTCCTGGTCGTTCAACCCGTACTGGATGGCGGCGTTCAGAACCCATAGCATTCGGGCACGGTGCGTGGCGAGCGCGCCCTTGGGCTCGCCGGTCGTACCCGAAGTGAACATCAGGCTGAAGTAATCCGTTTCGGCCACCGCTGGTAGCGCCCGCAGTGGGTGCTCGAGCATCTGCGCGAGGGGCCGGAAAGCGCCCCCCGCCTTGCCGCTTGCGTCGACGACGACCCGCTCCGCCGCCCGCTGCTGCGCGCGCTCCGTCGCCTCGTCGATCATACCTAAGCGCTCGGCGGTCGTGAAGATGACGCGCGGCCTTGCAACACGCAGCAGCGCCGCAATCTCGAAAGCCTTGAAGCGGAAGTTGATCGGAGAAAAGACCGCGCCGGCACGGGCCACCGCGAGCACCACCAGCACGTAATCGATGCAGTTCGGCAGGTAGGCGCACACGACGTCGCCCTTGCCGACTTTCAAGGCCACCAGCGCACTGGCAAGCCGCTCGACCTGCTCATCCAGCTCTCCGAAGGTGAACTGGCGCCGCCCGTCGTCGAGCGCGCATCTCCCGGGCATGACCCGCGCGGCGTGGCGCGGAATGCTGCCCACGGTCAGTTCGTCGGCGAGCCTCGTGGCCATTGTGCCGGAAACCCTCACTCCCCGATCTTCCGCGCGCTGAGCAAGCCCTTGAGCTTCTGCATGCCTTCGCGCACGGGCACTTCCACCGGGCATACTTGGCTGCAGTTTCCGAGCGCGTGGCAGCGCAGTGCCCCGGCATCGGTGGCCGCGACCGCCAGACGCCGCGCCCCCTTGGCGTCCCTCTGGTCAAGGCTGAGCATCAGCAGCCGGTTGAGCGCGGCCGGACCAAGATAGCCTGCCCGCGATGCCGACCACTCGCATGCGGAGTAGCACGCGCCGCAAGTGATGCAGCCGTTCTGCTGCTCGATGACCAGGCGGTCCGGGTCTCCCGGCGAAAGGGTCCGAATGCTGCGGCGCGCTGGCTCCGTCGGGCGAAAGGCCGCATCGGCACGCTTGAAGCTGTCAAAAAACGGCTTCATGTCGACCATCAGGTCCTTCTGCACCGGGAGCGAGCGCAGCGGACCAACCGACACGGTGCGCGTGCCGAGACTCGCCACTGTTGTCTGACAGGCGAGCCCTTCCTTGCCGTTGATCACCACCGCGCAGGAGCCGCACATGCCGGCGCGGCACGCGTAGCGGAAACCCAGCGTCGAATCCAGGTGGTGCCTCACGTACAGAAGCGCATCGAGCACGCGGCTAGTGACGCCCGGTACGGGAACCTCGAACCGGACGGGAGCCTCCCCTTGCGGTGAACGGGCGACCTCAAGAACGATGCTGTCGATAGGTGTCGGAGCCATGTCGTGCCTTCTTTGCCATGTTGTCAGAGGAAGGCGGCCAAGGCCGCCAGGCCATACAGAATGACGCCTGCAAGGGCGACGGCGACCAGGACCGTCGTGCGCCGGGCCGATGCAGGATTTTTCGCATAGTCCATAAAGACGCTGCGCAACCCGAGAAACGCGTGGGTTGTCACGGTCGCGAGCAACATCAGGTCCAGTGCAAGAAATGCCGCCATTTTCGCCCTCGCCGACACGGCGTCGAACGTGGCCGTATCGATGCCGAAAACGAAGTACTGAAGTACGACATGCAGGATCACGAGCGGCAGGGCGAGGAGCGCCGTATACCGCTGCCACCGCCAAAGCCGGAGTTCGATCAAGGGCGAATTCATTGCCAGCGTCCCTCTATCCAAGAATTGCCACCGCTCCGGCGCACAGCCACACCGCAACCGTCGTCGCGGCCACCGGGCCAGCGTAGCCGTCGCTTCGCTCTGGCAGCCAGCCGCGCTCGTTCATGATCAGTCGAAGCCCGTTAAATGCGTGGAAAAGCACGCATCCGAACAGCGCGATGTCGAGCGCCATGAAGCCCGGCCCGGCGAGCTTTTTCATCACCGACGTGAATGCAGTCCCTCCCGCGAGAAGGGCGGTCGAGACTGCGAGAATGTGGGCGACGAGGTAGCCCAGCAGCACCAGTCCCGTCAGCCGGTGCAGGATGAACATCACGTTCTGGATCGAATACACGCGCCACATCGGCTCAGACCTCCGTGGTGAAGAATTGCGCGCCCGGCTTCACCTTCTCTTTCGGGATCTCGGTTTCCCCGGCCAGATCTTTGGGCGTGCGGCGCGAGAACTGCACCGGCCTGATCTCCTGCCGTAGGGAACCGTCCGCCTCTCTCTTCAGGAAAATGTTCGCCAGGTACTCGTTGCTCGTCTCAGGGTAGTCCTCGCGGTAATGGCTGCCGCGGCTCTCCTTTCTGAGGGACGCCCCGGCATGAATCAGGCGCGCGATGCTCACCAGGTTCTCAAGGTTCATGCGCTCGTGAAACGCGGCATTGGTGCCGCGATCGCACGGGATGGGCAGCCTTGCGGTCTGCTCTTCGATCCGATCGAGGGCCTCCGCCGTCAGGGCAAGCGACTTTTCGCTGCGAATGATGCCCAGGTGGTCCCAGGTGACCGATCCCAAGTCCTCGCGCAACTCGAATGCGTTGCCCTGCCCGTCGCGCGCTTGCAACCGTTCCTCGAGCTTGCGCAATTCCTGCGGGTCCGCGTCGCGCTCCTTGTTGGCCTTTGCGTACTCGGCCAGCGAATCGCCGGCGACCGCGCCGAAGACCATCGATTCCGCAACCCCGTTCCCGCCGAGGCGATTGGCCCCATGAACACCACCGGCGTCCTCGCCTGCGGCGAAAAGACCCTCGATGCTCGTGCGGCAGGCCGTATCGATGCGGAGCCCGCCCATCTGGAAATGCGTCGTAGGCGTAACCTGAATCAGGTCCTTCGCCATGTCGTAACCGACGGACAGGCACCGCTTGTACATGCCCGGCGATGATTTGAGCAGGACCTCCTTGCCGAGATGCCGCACGTCGAGATAGACCCCGCCCTCCGGCGTCCCGCGGCCAGCCCGTATCTCCAGGAAGCTGCTGCGGGATACGCGATCCCGCGTCGATCGTTCGAGCTTCGCCGGGTCGTAGCGCTGCATATAGCGCTCCCCTTTGGCGTTAAGAAGATAGCCGCCCGCGCCGCGCAGGCCTTCCTCCAGTACCGTGCCCGTCATCACCGACTTGCCTGCCATGAGACCGGTGGGATGGAACTGCATCATCTCCATGTCGACGAACTCCGCTCCGGCGCGGAATGCCATTGCCATCCCGTCTCCGCTTTTTTCGAGCGAAGCCGCCGTGATCCGGTAGAGCGGCGCCGCTCCGCCGGTCGCAAGCAGCACCGCGCGCGCGGACACCGCGACCAGCGCGCCGCTGTGAAAATCGACGAGCAGCGCCCCGCAGACGCGTTCATGGTGCGGATCGAGAAGCAAATCAACACCCCGGACTTCGTCGAGCACCTCGATGTCCCTGACAAGCACCTGCTCGGAGAGGCGGCTCATCAACTCGATTCCGGTAAGGTCGCCGCGGTGCACGGTGCGGTTGAACGACTGCCCGGCCAGCGCCCTCTGGTGGATCGTCCCGTCTTCATTGCGGTCGAAATAGCACCCGAACGCGTTCTCGAGCTCGAAGATCCGTTCCGGTGCCTGGGTCACCAGGATCCACGCGAGCTCCTGATTGTTGATCATCCCCCCGCCGCGCAGCGTGTCGTCGTAGTGCTTCTCGAACGAGTCCTCGGGGTGAAGCACGACGTTGTATCCGCCCTGGACCATGCGCGTGCAGCCGCTCTTGCCGACGAGTCCTTTGCTGGCGAGCACGATGCGAAGCTTCGGATCGGCATCGTGCGCGCGAACCGCGGCATACAGTGCTGCGCCGCCGCCGCCGATGATCAGGATGTCACAGGTCCTATGTTCCATATTTAAGCCTTCCCTTGCCGGGATGCTGGTAGCCGAGTTCAGCCGAGATCGCCTCCGCAGTACGCACAACCTCCGGGATGCACCGATCGATGAGCTTGCGATCCATTCGGAACACGGGGATCGCGACGCCACAGGCCGCGATCACGCCACCGGTATGGTCGCGAATCGGCGCCGCGATACCTCCCATTTCAGGGTGGTTCTCCGATTTCGTGACCGCGTAGCCCTTGGTGGCCACGTCGTCCAGGCTTGCGCGAATCTTCTTCACATCTGTCACGGTTTTCACGGTGCGCGGCTCCAGGGGCTGCGACAGCACGCGGGCAGCCACCGAAGGATTGAATGCGAGCATGCTGCGTCCGGTCGCGGTGCACCACGACGGGCTGAGCTGGCCGATCTGCGTCTGAACGCGGATCGAGCGCGGACTCTCGACCTTCGAGATGTAAATCACATCGCCCGAAGGATCCAGGATCGCCAAGTGGACCGTTTCGTCGGTCGTGGCGACCAGCCGCTCCTGCCAGGGTCGTGCTACCTTTACGATTTCCAGGTCGCGCACCGCAGCCGTACCGAGGCGCCAAAGCTTCATGGTCAGGGCGTACCGGGCAGTCTCGGGATCCTGGACCGCGAAGCCCGTGTTCACCAGCGTCGCAAGCATGCGATGCACCGAACCCTTGGGTCTATCCATGGCTTCCACGATCGCCGCCAGGGTAAGCGGCTCACGCGCATTGCCCAGCACTTCAAGAACCCTGAGCGTGGCGGCCGCCGATGCAATGAGATGGTTTCTGCTGATCATTTGATTGGTTGATGTTCTGCAATGCAGAACATTAAATCTTGCCAGCAGCAAAAGTACTAGCTATGGCTACCAATGTCAAGTTCAGGCATCGCGTTACGATTACCACTTATGTTCTGCATTGCAGACCATATGCATTGCGGACCTGAATGGAAACTTCGCCGGAGGTCGCCCGCCACGCTGCCCATGCAAACCGAGGGCTTTACAGCCTACAGTAAGCGTCCGGCGAAGGCCCTCTTTTCGGCCGCGGTGAATCGCCCTGGATTTTGAGGAGGCTCCAAACTCTGAGAAGATGGAGCCATGAGCAAATCAAACAGATTTTCCCCCGAAGTTCGCGAACGCGCTGTTCGTATGGTGCTCGAACACCGTGGCGAGTATCCCTCGCTGTGGGCGGCGATTGAATCGATTGCGCCCAAGATCGGCTGCGTCGCCCAGACGCTGCACGAATGGGTGCGCAAACACGAGATCGACACCGGCGTGCGAGACGGCGTCACCAGCGAAGAACGTGAACGCATCAAGGCCCTGGAGCGTGAGGTCAAGGAATTGCGCCGCGCCAACGAGATTCTGAAGTTGGCCAGCGCGTTTTTCGCCCAGGCGGAGCTCGACCGCCATACCAAGAAATGAGGGCCTTCATTGATCAGCACCGGGATAGCTTCGGGGTCGAGCCGATCTGCAAAGTGCTGCAGATTGCCCCGTCAGGCTACCGTCGCCATGCCGCTTGCCAACGCAAGCCAGAGTTACGCTGTGCACGTGCCAAGAAGGATGAGACCCTGATGCCTCAAATTGAGCACCTCTGGCAGACCAACATGCAGGTCTACGGTGCAGACAAGGTCTGGCGTCAAATGAACCGGGAGGGCACAGCGGTGGCCCGTTGTACGGTCGAGCGGCTGATGAAACGCCTGGGCCTGCAAGGGGTCAGGCGGGGCAAGGTTGTGCGCACCACCGTCCCGGACACGACCGTGCCTTGTCCGCTGGATCGGGTGAACCGGCAATTCAAGGCCGACCGCCCCAACCAGTTGTGGGTATCCGACTTCACCTATGTCTCGACTTGGCAGGGCTGGCTGTATGTGGCCTTCGTCATCGACGTGTTCGCCCGACGGATCGTGGGCTGGCGGGTGAGCAGCGCCATGCGCACGGACTTCGTGCTCGATGCGCTGGAGCAGGCGCTGTATGCCCGGCAGCCGGAGCGCGAAGACGCCTTGGTCCATCACGCCGACCGAGGCTCGCAGTACGTCTCTATCCGCTACACCGAGCGTCTCGCCAAGGCCGGGATAGAACCCTCGGTCGGCAGTCGGGGCGACAGCTACGACAATGCCCTGGCCGAGACGATCAACGGCCTGTACAAGGCTGAATTGATCCACCGCCGCGCACCCTGGAAAACCAAGCAGGCCGTGGAACTGGCTACCCTTGAATGGGTGGCTTGGTTCAACCACCACCGGCTGCTCGAACCCATCGGCTATATCCCGCCGGCCGAAGCTGAGGCAAACTACTGGCGGCAGCTCGCCGAGAAGGACAAGCTTGCTGCCTGATACTTAAACCAAACAGCCTCCACGATTCCCGGGGCGGTTCAGA
>JAIESJ010000245.1 GCA_019746155.1 Burkholderiales bacterium | reverse complement strand
TTCCCTGCGGCCCTTGAATTGTTCCGGCTCGAGGCGTGCGAGGGTCAGCAGCTGTTCCACCAGCCGCGTTGCACGGTCACATCCCGCGATGACGTTGTCGAGCGCATGCTGGCGCTCAGCGTCTCCGGCGGCACCGCGCGCCACCTGCGCCTGGGTCTTGAGCGCCGCAAGCGGTGTGCGCAGTTCGTGCGCGGCGTCTGCGGTGAAGCGGCGCTCGTTTTCGATCAAGCGGCTGACGCGTCCAAACAGCATATTGAGACTTCTGACGAGCGGCGTCACCTCCGCTGGCGCGTCGTCGATCTCGAGCGCAGCCAGGTTGTCCGGCTTGCGTTTCTCCACTTGCCGACCCAGCGTCCCGAGCGGTTTAAGGACACGCGCGATGCTGAACCAGACGAACAAACCGAGCGCGGGTAGCGCCAGCAGCAGCGGCGCAAGCAGATTGGTCGCAATGCTGGCCGCGATCTCGCGACGGGCCTTGTCGCGCTCGCCGACCTGCACCAGGAACCGCCGCTCGCCGTCCCAGCCGCTGAACACGCGCCAGCGCTTGCCGGCGATCACCGTGTTGCTGAAGCCCTCCTCCCGCACCGCGAGGCGCTCCTGCGGCGCGTTCGCCGAACGCAGGCGCAAGGTCCGGCCGCGTTCCCAGATCTGGAATGCGACGCGCCGGTTGCGCTCGTGCAGCTGCGGTGCGTACTCGAGGTCGATCTCTTCGAGCTCACGTCCGACCTGCGCCACGATCAGGGACGCCGACTGCGCGAGATGCGCGTCGAGCAACTCGTTGATCTCGTGCCGCGCATCGAAATAGGTATAGGCCGCAGCCGCCAGCCAGGTCAGCGTGATGGCGCCCAGCAGCGCAAGCAGCAGGCGTTGCCTCAGCGAGAACGGACGGCCCCGGTCATCCATGCCGGGCCCGCGGCATCAGATAGCCCACGCCGCGCACGGTGCGGATCAACCCCGATGCGAGCTTGCGGCGCAGATGATGGACGTGCACGTCGATCGCGTTGCTCTCGATTTCCTCGCCCCAGGCATAGAGCCGCTCGCCGAGCTGCTCGCGCGAGAGCACGTGCCCCGCGTTGAGCATGAGTTCGTGCAGCAGCGCGAACTCGCGCGTTGACAGCTCGAGCGGTTTACCCTTGAAAGCGGCGCGACGCGCCGCGGGATCCAGTTCGACCTCGCCGACGCACAGCAGCGGCGCCGCTTCTCCCCGCGAACGGCGGATCAGCGCGCGCAGCCGCGCGGCAAGCTCGTGCAGGTCGAACGGCTTGACCATGTAATCGTCCGCGCCACCGTCGAGGCCCTTGATGCGGTCCTCGATCGCATCGCGCGCCGTCAGAATCAGCACCGGCACCTTGTTGCCGGCGGCGCGCATGCGCCGCAGCAGCCCCAGCCCCGAGAGCCGCGGCAGTCCCAGATCGAGAACGACCGCGGCATACTGGCCGGTCTCCAGGGCCAGATCGGCGGCGACGCCGTCCTTCACCCAATCCACGCCGAAGCCGGCCTGTGCCAGCCCGGCCTGGATGCCGTCGCCCAGCAGATTGTCGTCCTCGACCAGAAGCATGCGCATGCGCAAAGTCTACCAGCACCTAGGAGTTTGTCGGACTTGGGTTCGACAAACTCCTGAAATGAAAAAACCAAAGAACGAGGCGAAAAGAGCGTCATGCAAGTGACGTTTGTTCTGGACAGCACGGCGTTGCGACATGCAAAGCTTCTTTCGTATTGAGTTTTACGTAAATGAATGCCATTCATTTACGTCGCGAATCTCCCCTCTCCTCGCGGGAGAGGGGTCGGGGGGTGAAGGATTGAGCGTGTCACGCAGTTAAGAAAAGCTCAATAAGCAGCCTGTCACCGAAGCGCCGATCGACAGCGATCCATTAACGCTACGCGTTCCGGTGAATGGGGCCAAGTCCGGCAGGCTGCTAGTTACGGTCATCGTGCGCGACATGATTTCGCGCGGCTGCAGCCTGGGGCCCTACGCCCGTTATCGAGGCCAGGTAATCCGCGCCGCCCGCCCAGAAGCCGATGGTGGCGATCACCAGCACGGCGGCCACCCAGTGGTGTTTGTAACGTATGCCGTCCCCCGGGTTGCCGGTTTTGTAGCCGCCGACCATCGCCCGGACCAGGTTCTCGCGATGAATAAAGCTGCTCGCCACGACTCCGGCGATATGCACGATCACCACGGCCAGCATTGCATTGGCAATCCCGTCGTGCAGTTCCCCGGCCCAGTTGCCGCCGATATCGTTGTAGACCGCATACCCGGTCAGCCCCGTCACCACCGCCAGTGTGAGCAACGCATAGATCGCCCAGCTTCCCGCCGGGTTGTGGCCCAGATGATGCTGCGGCGAGCGGGTAAACAGCGACTTGAGATAGCGCACAACGCTGCGCAGCCCGAAGGTAAACGCGCTGAAGCGCGCATAGCGGGTGCCGATCACGCCCCACAGCAGGCGAAAGCCGATCAGGCCCAGCATGGTGTAGCCGAGCGTGACGTGGACGTCGCGCAAACGTTCCGATTCGGCGGTCAGGAACGCCCCTACAAAACATGCCGCCAGCAGCCAGTGAAAGACGCGCGTCGGCAGGTCCCAAACCAATACTCTCTTTTTCTCCATGACAGCCTCCCTCTAGCGCGGCATGCGAATATTGCGTTCGCGATAATCCCCCTGCTCGGCGGCCGTATGACAAGCCACGCAATTCGCCCGGGTCTTGACGGCCGGATGCTTCCAGATTGCCTCCGGCACCTTGCGGTGCTCGCGCTGAAACCAGGCGGTTTCGGTGATACGAAGGGTATCCGGGGCTGCGAGCGCCCGTTTGCCGCTGGCTGCGTTCTGCTCCAGGAACACGCCGATCTCGGCGGCCGTTCTGGCATCAAGGCCCGCATCGGTGCCGAAATGCTTGTCCAGTCCCGACATGACGCGGCGCCATGAGGGCGCGGGCAGGAGCTGCGGCGGATAGGCGATGTGGCAGGTGCCGCACTCGGCCTCCCACTTGGGATGGGTCGCCGTGAAAGTGCTGGATCCGGCCATCGCCTCGCGGGTCACCAATACCAGCGTCATGAACAGGGATGCGGTCCAGACCGTTACATCGAATAACATGCGTCTGCTTGCGGTTTCCATTGCGGACTCCTATTTTTTGAGTGAAGTCAGGTACTCCAGCACATCGCCTTTTTCCTGCGCGGTGCAGAGGCGGCCCAGCACGTCGTTGCAGTTGCGCTTGAACCACTTGTCGACCTTCGCCGCATCGGTGAAGCGCTGCGGATTCGCGGACGGCGCGAGCGGCGTAATGTCCTTGGCGGTCGTGGCATGCTTGCCCGGTGCCAGCGGATTCGCGGTATGGCACGAGGCGCAACTCCAGTCGTTGCTGTGCTTCGCCTTGAAAAACTGTTCGCCGCGCTGCGCCGAGAATCCCGCGAATCCCGGATTGCCCTCGCGGGCGGCAGCTTCAAAGCCCCTCTGTATCTCCACCGGGGTCGCGGCCGACGCAGGCCATGCCGCGTATCCCAAAGACACCGCCACCCAAAGCCCGACTACCGATCCCATCGTGTGCATATCGCCTCTCGAATAAACCGTTGACGACGCACACTGTAAGCGCCGTGGATTAACGGACCATTAACGAAATGCCGGGTGCTGGATCGCGCCGCCAGGCCTGATCAGGAGAAGGTATTTCCCGCACCTTTGACCCGCCGCCGTCGGCAGATCATGATCTGCCGCTGAGCGGAAACAGGAGTGCAGTCATGCCCTTGGCAAATGTACGCGGCGTGAATATCCAATATGAAGTGCTGGGCGACAAAGGCCCGTGGGTAGCGCTTTCGCCCGGCGGCCGCCGCCCGCTCGACAGCGTGAAGTCGCTGGGCCAGCGGCTCGCCGCTGCCGGCTCTCCATCCTGTTCGCCCTGCGCTATCCCGACGCCGTGCGCGGTCTGCTGCTATGGCGCATTACGGGCGGCCGTTTCGCTGCGCAGCGCCTGGCGGAGAACTACTAGGCCAATTCATCGCCGCCGCGCAGATGGGCGGCATGGCGGCGGTATGCGAGTGGAGCACTTCAGGCAGCGGATGGCAGGCCCGCGAACCGCGAGCGGCTGATGGGCATGGTACCAAGCGCTTCATTCACCCAAGCCGGCGTCGAAGAGCAAGGTGGTAATCATGGTATGCCTCTCCGGAAAGGTCCGCGCACGATGATAGCGGCTTTGCAGAAAATAAACAGGCCCCGTTTTTCTTTGTCAGAAAATTGACTCCGAAGCTGAATTTTGCGATAAAAGATCATCGCATTACTCCCAGGACGGCCCACCATGAAAATCACCGGACTCGACGTCTATATCCTGCGCGCGCCCGACACCGGGCGCCCGCACTGGGTGAGCCATTTCATTGTCCCCAAAGCCAATGAAATCCTGGTGCGCATGTACACCGACGCAGGCGTCGAGGGCATCGGCATCGCCACCAGCTACACCCCCATCGAAGCGGCGATCCACGCTTTTCGCAGCGGCATCGCCGAGCAGATCGTCGGCGCCGATCCGCTGGCTCCGGAACGACTGTATCAGAAGCTGTTCGCGCTGACCTCGCAGCGGCTGGCCTTCGAGAAAGGCTGGTCGCGGGAAGCGCTGGTGCGGATTTCCGCCGCCGTCGACATCGCCGCCTGGGACATCATCGGCAAAGTGGCCGGGCTGCCCCTGTATCGCCTCTTCGGCGGCTACCGCAGCGAGGTGCCGTGCTATGTCACCTGCGCCTATTACCGCGACGGCAAGGATCTCGCCGAACTGCGCGATGAAATGGAAATGCTGAAAGCGCAGGGACACACCGGCTTCAAGGCCAAAGCCGGCGGCGTCGGGCTGGCCGAGGACCTCGAGCGGCTGGCGCTGGTGCGCGAGGTGATCGGGAAGGACAAGGACCTGATGGTAGACGTCAACCGCGGCTGGGATCTCGCCACCGCCATCGAAGGCGCGCGCCTGCTCGAGCCGCTGCGGCCGCGCTGGCTGGAGGAACCGGTGCGCTGGGCCGACGACCGCCGCGAACTGAAGCTGCTGGCGCAGCAGACCCGGATTCCGCTGTCCGCGGGGGAGAGCGAACTCACCAGTTACGGCTGCCGCGCGCTGCTGGAAGAGCAGGCGATCCGGATTCTGCAGTTCGACTGCACCATGATGGGCGGCTTCACCGAGGGCCGCAAGCTCGCCGCGCTGTGCGAAATGAACCATGTCGAGGTCGCGCCGCACCACGACTGCTTCATCCATGCGCATATCGTCGCCGCCAGTCCCGCCGGTTGCATCGTCGAATCCTTCACCGATCCGGAACGCGACCCGCTGCAGGCCGAGCTGTTCGAAGACCCGCCCAGGATCGCCAACGGCAGGCTGACGCTGAAGGAACAACCGGGACTGGGACTCACGCTGTCGGAAGCCGCATTGAAAAAATTCGGCGAGCGCATTCTGTGAACGTTTGAGCCGCCCCCGGCATTTGGTTCATTCCGGCGAACGAACGGATCGGGATCGACACCCAGGCCCGCGCCCTGAGGAAGCGCGATGCGGCCGCCGCGCGGGTTGACGGTGGCTATCCGTCAACAAAGCTTGCAATGTTCCCAAAAGTGTAGAGAATATCCCTCTTTTTATCGGGGCTTTAATGAAAAACGCGACCTCCTCCGGCGCCCTCGGGCCGTTGCCACGCTGGATTTTCATGAGCCGCTGGCTGCAGGCGCCGCTTTATCTCGGGCTGATCGTGGCGCAGGGTCTGTATGTCTGGCAATTCTGGACCGAACTGGTGCACCTCATCAGCCTGATGTCCGTAAAAAACATCACCGAAACCGAAATCATGCTGATCGTCCTGGGGCTGATCGATGTGGTCATGATTTCCAATCTGCTGGTCATGGTCATCGTCGGCGGATGGGAGACTTTCGTATCCCGTCTGGAGCTGGAAAAGCACCCGGATCAGCCCGAATGGCTGTCGCACGTGAACGCCGGGGTGCTGAAGGTCAAGCTGGCTACCGCCATCATCGGCATCTCGTCAATCCATCTGCTCAAGACGTTTATCAACGCCGCCAACTATGATGAAAAAACCTTGCTCTGGCAGACGGTGATTCACCTTGCTTTCGTGGTATCGGCGATAGCCATCGCCTACACCGAAAAACTCACGCACTCGCCCGCGCAAGCGCAAAAGCATCATAGAAATGGCCCCGCCAAGCCGATGGAAAGCCCCCAGCCCGGCGTTTAATTTTTACGGCGAACCGAACAGGAGTTCACTATGAATAAAAATATCGCCGTCGCATTCGGCCTGGAGTAAGCTCGCCCGCCTATCGACGCCCTTCACTCTGGCGCCGACAGGCGCATCGACGGCCGCAACGCCATGCGGTCGAGCCATTGTGCCAGCCGCGGTGCGGACGCGCGCCAGCGAACCTCCGGCAGACGGAACTCGGCGTAACTCAATCCCACCGCGATCGCGAGATCGCCCAGGTCGGGCGCTTCGTGCGAGCGCGACAGTGTGCCGTCATGTTCCAGCACGTCCAGCGCCCGGTTCACGGCGGCGAGCCAGCGCTCGGCGAGGGCCGGTTTGTGATCGGGAGCAGCAAAGCGTCTTTCAATGGTCACGCCGAACGCGACATCGATCAGTGCACGCCCCAACCCGTATTTCCGCAGCGCCGGGAGCCGCTGGGGCAGCTCGCGCGGAAACAACCGCCGCCCGCTGCCCGTTTCGTCGAGATAATCGCAAATGCACGCGCTCTCGACGATGGGCTGGCCGTCGTCGGTCACCAGCGCCGGCACTTTCGCATACGGATTGACCGCCAGCAGTTCGGCGGGGCTTGCCCACGGGTCAGTCCACACGCATTCGATGGTTTCCGTCAGCGCTTTTTCGTGTGCGACCACCATGACGAGCCGGGCGTAAGGGGAAGTCTTGTTGAGATAGAGTTTCATGCGGTGTCATCCGTTGTGAGGGAAGTGCGGTTTGACGAATTTGCGCGAGGGTTCGCTCTCTGCGACAGGGCGTAGGCGCTCGCGACCAGCAGCGCCCCAGCGGTAAGCAAAGGCACGGCAAAGCCCCCGCCGACGCCGATCACCCAGCTCACGGCGACCGGGCCCGCGATCTGCGCGAGAGCAAACGCCGCCGTCATCGCAGCCATCAGGCGGTGCGCGTGTGCGCTCGCAACCTCACGCGCTTCCTGCATGCCAGCCATGGTGATCACCACGAACGTGCCGCCCACCAGCAGGGCGGAAAGCAGGATGCCGGCCAGGCCGGGCATCAACACCGGCAGCAGCACGCCGAGCGCCATGACGAGATGGCTCTTGATCCACAACCCGCGATGACTGATGGATGCAGGCCTCGCGGCCGCCGCCAGCGTGGATGCGAGCGCCGCCGCACCAAATACCGGCCACGACCAGCCGAACAGTGTGGGATCAGATATGGCCTGCTTCGCCATGACCGGCAGAAAAGTCGCGGGAATGATGTAGCCGAAGCCGGAGACGCCGTAACACAATACGAGGCGGATGGACTCGCCATCCCAGCGGCGCGCATCCACCGCAACGCGCTCGTCGCCGCGGGAATGCGCCACGCCGTCCTTGCCCAGTACGGGCACGACGGCTGCGGACGCGAGCAATGCCAGGATGCCGGACGCGATCCACGCCTGCGCCGAGCCCGCTCCGGCGTGCATCAGCGCGATGCACAGCAACCCCGTACCCGCGATACCGGCGCCGACGCCCGCGAACACGATGCCGTTCAACGCCGGTCGGTGCAGTGCGGCAAGTCGCTCCAGGCACCATGCAGAGACGGCAATCAATACCCAGGCGCTGGCGACACCTGCGAGCGTGCGCAGAACAGCCCACGCTGCGAAACCGTCTGCGAGCCCCATCCCCAAGGTGGCAAGTCCGATCACGAGCAATCCGCAGCGGATAGCGGCCAGCGCGCGAACGCGCTTGGCCATGGCCGATACCGCACCGAGCAGATAGCCGAAGTAATTCGCCGATGCCAGCCAGCCGCCGGCTACGACCGACAGTCCGGCATCCTCCTGCATCATCGGCAGGATCGGCGTAAAAGCGAAGCGACCGATGCCCATGGCCACTGCCAGCGCCAACATGCCGGCGATCGCGATGCGAAGTCCTGACGGTTGATGCATGGCGGTGAGGTCCGGTTTATCTGCCAGCCATCTTACGGTTGACTATCCATCCTGCAAAATGAATAATAATGAACAATTCTTTCTTTTTTTAAGAAACATGGATTTCGCCGCCCTGCAGGTGTTCAAGGCCGTCGTCGACGCCGGCGGAATCAGCGCCGCGGCGAAGAAGCTGCACCGCGTGCAGTCCAACGTGACGACCCGCATCCAGCAGCTCGAGGCCTCGCTCGGCACGCAGCTTTTCGTCAGGGAAAAGGGGCGGCTGCACCTCTCCCCGGCGGGAGAGCTGTTTCTGAACTACGCGGAGGCGCTGCTCAAGCTCTCGCAGCAGGCGCGCGACGCCGTGTCAGGGGGCGTGCCGCGCGGCGTGCTGCGCATCGGCACGCTCGAGAGCACCGCGGCAAGCCGCCTGCCGCCGCTGCTCTCGCGCTACCACAAGAAATATCCCGCGGTGCGCGTAGAATTGACGACCGGCACCACGGACGCGTTGGTCGAGGCGGTGCTCAACCGGAAAGTGGAAGCGGCCTTCGTCGCGGAATGCACCGCGCGTGCCCAACTGGAAATCATGCCGACCTTCACCGAGGAACTGGTGCTGATCGCACCCAAGTCGCACCCGAAAGTCCATCGCCCGCAGGACGTGCGCGCCGACACCATCATCAGTTTCCCGTCCGGCTGCACCTACCGGCGCCTGCTGCAGGCTTGGCTGGGCGCGGGAGACGTCGTCCCGGAAAAAACGCTGGAGCTGAGTTCCTATCACGCCATCGTCGCCTGCGTCGCGTCCGGCACCGGCATCGCGTTCGCACCGCGCTCGGTGCTGGAAACCATACGCGGCACCAGGGACGTCTCGGTTTACCCACTGGGCACGGGCAAGGGGAAAGCGGTAACGTCGCTGATTTGGCGCAAAGGCGAATCGTCGCCGGCGTTGAAGGCGATGCAGGCGGAGGTTGCGGGGAACGGGAAAACCACGAGGAACAGGTAACGCTCACAATCCATCTCGTCACTGAAACTGATAATTCAGAACCTAGCCCTGACGCTCCCATAGGTTACGTCCCCATTTTTAAGAAATGCGGTCGGCGTCAGGCTGTCGCCTGCAGCGCCGGGAGCCAGGGAATGTCGGTGACGCCGGGATCGACGCCCATCTGGTTCAGCAGCGTCGTGAGCTGGCCGCGATGGTGCGTTTGATGGTTGAACATGTGCACCAGGAGCACCCGGGCCGGAGACGTGCGGGTCTTCCCATCCACGCCGCCGGTGGGCGCATTGAGCCGTCGGGCCCAGGAATATAAACGAGCGGCCCGATTTATCCGCTCAGCAGGTCCTGCGACAGATACTGCCGGCGGAAGATCTCGAACGGCACGGTGTCCCGGGCTTCGATTTGCCGCTGTTCGGCCAGCGACTCCTCGGCCATACGCGCATAGCGTGCGTCGACCTCGGCAGCCAAGGGCAACTCCAGCAGGGTGCGTCGGTGCCGCACAGACTGCGCCAGGGCAAACCGGGAGTAGGACTTGTCGTAGCGCTGCTCCATCTGCTGCAGGATATGGGCGGAAGGCGTCAACGAAGCGTTCGCGAGGGCGGCGCCGGCGGCCGACAACGCGTCGCGATACGCGCTGCTGCGATGAGCGGCGTCGAGGGCGGCGGCGACGGGTTCGCACTCGCGCAGCAGTTCCCCGCCCCATTCGGCCGGGGTGAGTTCTTCTCCTCGCCTGGACAAGCGGAGGGTCGGGTCCCGGCCCCTTTCGGCGACCCGGTGCTGGTTACGCGATATGGCGGCGATTTCCTCCGGCGTGTCCGGGGCGCTGTCGCTCAGCAGGCAATGCAGCAGGAACACGTCGAGAAAGCGGATCGTCGCGGCCGTGATGCCCAGGGGACAGAACGGGTCGAGGTCCATACAGCGCACTTCAACATATTCGACGCCGCGCTCGCCCAGCGCATGCAGGGGGCGTTCGCCCTGGCGGATCGGCCGCTTCGGCCTGATCGTCCCGTAGAACTCGTTTTCGATCTGCAGCAGCGTCGTGTTGAGTTGCAGGTAGTCCTCGCCGTCATGTATGCCGATGGCCGCATACTGCGAATAGGGTTCGGTGAGCGCGCCGTAGAGCGAGCGCGCGTAGCTTTCGAGGCTGTTGTAGCTCACGGCGAGCGCGGCTTGAGCATCGCTCTGGTAGCCCAGCGGGCCCATGCGCAGGGACGTGGCTGCGGGCAGGTACAACGTGCCGGCTTTCAGCTCCCGCAGTCCGTGCGTGCGGCCAGCGACGAAGCTCGCGCACACCGCCGGCGAAGCACCAAACAGATAAAGCAGCAGCCAGGAATGACGCCGGAAGTTGCGAATCAGCGCGAAATACGCATCGTCCTGATAGTCCTGCGGCGGGCCGCCGCGCTCATCGGCGCGCTGCAGCATCGGCCAGGCCGCTTCCGGCAGGGAAAAGTTGTAATGAATACCGGAAATGGTTTGCATGCGCCGTCCGTAGCGATGCGACAAACCGCGCCGATACACCGTTTTGGCCCTGCCGATGTTGGAACTGCCGTACTGGCCGATGGGAATGGCATCGTCGGCGGGCAGTTTGCAGGGCATGCTGGCACACCACAGCATTTCGTCGCCGATGCGCCGGTAGACGACCTGATGGATCTCGGTGAGTTCCTCAAGACACGCATCCACGTCGGTATGGACACCGGTGATCAGCTCGAGCTGGGACTCGCTGAAATCCGTGGTGATGTGCGGGTGAGTAAGCGCAGAGCCAAGCCCCGCCGGATGCGGCGTGTTTGCCAGCATGCCGTCCGGCCTGACACGCAGGCTTTCCTTCTCGATACCGCGCCGAATGCCCTTGAGCACCTCGGGCATGAGTACGCTTAACCGCTTGTGAAGCCGCTTCAAGCGCGCTCTCCTTGACCGGAAACGTGCGTGAGCGCGATGCTCGCTCCTTTGTGGGGCACGTGCAGGATATCGAATTGGTTAAGCGAGGATTTCCCCGATTTGCTCCTGACGAAGCAGTTCATATACGAACGCTTCCAGTTCCGGGCCGAGCGCATCGCGGGCGGAAACCATGCCAACCGGCCGGCCTTCCTCGACCACCGGCACATGCCGGAATCCGCCCTCATGCATTATCTGAAGCGCATGCGCGAAGGAATCGTCCGGATGGATGGTCCGAGGATCGCCGGTCATGACCTCTGCGAGCCGGGTGGCCTTCCCGTCACGCTCCTCCGCGACCACACGACACAGCGCATCACGCTCGGTGAACACCCCGGCGAGCTTGCCGTCTTCCACCACCATTATCGCCCCGACGCGGCGCTGCCTCATTAGACGGGCCGCTTCGCTGACCGTCATGTTTGCCGGTGCGGTGAGAAGTTCCTGTTGGTCGATAATCATTCTGATGGTTCGTTGCGCCATATCAGACCTCCGGTCCCGTCAATACCTGAACAAATGCCAGACAACGACTTTATTGTTTGTGAAATGATGCTACGCCCGCCGCCTGGAACGGTCAAACGCTGACTCACAAGATCGGTTGCGGCGGGCCGCGCTCGCCGCCCGGACCATCGGAACCTGACCAGTCCGGGCTGTTGGTAATCGATATTGCGCAGCCTGCCGGCAGCAGACATAGCGCGATGACAACCAGGCCTGGCTTATCCACAGAATTGGGTTGCATCACGAAAATGGAGCATCATGCCTGTCGAGCGCCGGTGCGCTGCATGAAGAGCTCACCCGTGAGATGGCTCAGCGTGCCGACCCCGTTGGACGCAAAATTGAGCGCGCCCGGCTTGCCCTGCGCCAGCGCGATCAGCCCCTTCACCGACCTGGCCGGTTCTCGACGATCACGGTGCCGCCCCACAGTTCGGAGAGCGCCGCGGCGATGATGCGCGCCGTGGTGTCGACGCCGCCCGGTGAGCCCGTCAATCAGCGCGGATATTGTTCTCGCGCACGACCTTGCCCCAGCGCGCGATCTCGCCCACGGTCCATTTCTGCAGCGCCTCCGGACTGCTCACGGCGAGGTCCATGCCGAGCTGTTCGGTGAGCTGCTTGCGCAGGTCCGGCTGGTTGAGCACCTTGACGAGTTCGGCGTGGAACTTGTCGAGGATGGGCCTGGGCGTGCCGGCCGGCGCGAAGATACCCCACCAGGCCAGTGCTGAAAAACCGGGAAAGCCCTCCTCCGCGAGCGCCGGCACCTCGGGCATGGCGTGCGAGCGCCTGTCGCCGGTGACGGCGACGGCACGCAGCCGCCCGCTGCTTACGTACGGCGCGAGCAACGCGACCGAGCCGATGCCGAGTTCGATCTGGCCGCCCAGCACATCCGTCGTCATCGGCCCGCCGCCCTTGTACGGCACATGCACAAGCTTGAATCCGCCCGCCTGCTGCAACAGCGTCGTCGTCAGGTGGCCAAGGCTGCCGCTGCCGACCGTGCCGTAGGTTACGGTATCGGGCTTTGCCTTTGCCGCCTTGATCACGTCTGCAAAACTTTTGTAGGGCTTGGCGGGATTTGTCACGTAGGCCATGGGCGCGGTACCGACCAGCATCACCGGCGCGAGGTCTTTCACCGTGTCGAACGGCAGGTTCGGGATCAGCGACGGGTTGACGGCGTGGGTGTCGAACACGAACAGGAAAGTGTAGCCGTCCGGGTTGGCCTTGGCGGCGATGGCGGTGCCGATCGCGCCCGAGCCGCCGGTGCGGTTGTCGACGATGAACTGCTGGCCGAGCGCGGCGTTGAGCCGAGCGCCCAGCAGGCGCGCCAGCGGATCGACGGTGCCGCCTGGCGGGAACGGGACAATGAATCGCACCGGCTTGGTCGGCCAGTTCAGGCTCTGTGCGACGGCGGGCAGCGCCGCGAGCGCGCCCAGTGCAATCAGGATGTTGAGGAAGCAGCGCCGGCCTGTGGGATGTTCCATGTTCTCCTCCGTGGGGTATTGATGGTTGAGTCGTTGTGGTCACCGATAATCTTACGCGGGTATGTCTTTGTCAACGCAATCCCGGCCCGCTGCGCAAGACACACATCAATAAAAACAATATGATGTCGAATTTCCGCCGTCCGGCGTGCCGGCCATTGGCCGGCCGGCGACCATGCAACCCCTTAGGCCTCTTCAGCTTCGGTGCTGCGATCATTCGGCCGTTTCAAGCCGCCCATACAACCAGAATTTCAACGGAAGCATTTCATGTTTTTCTGCTCCCCTTTCGCAGACAAGACCGCAGACGGTGATCGCGGGCTGGCGCTGGTCGGTGGCGCTGAGCGTCACGCTGCTCTATCGCGTCATCGTGCTGATGCAGCACGGCCGCCGGCAGTGGGACGATGACCGCGATCCGGTCCCTCCCGTTCCGGGATGTAACAAAGTGTTGCTGCGTTCATATATTGTTTCACTTCTTAACAGACGTTTCCGCGACTTGTGCGTTTTAATGCCCAGGCAAACACAAAAAGGAGGTGACCATGAACGCGAAGAAAACCCTTGGTATGTTGTCGGCCGGTGCGCTGCTTGCTGCGGCAGTCCCGGTTCTTGCGGATCCGCCCCGCTGGGCGCGAGCCCACGGTTACCGTGATCGCGGCTATGACGACGATGTCGTCGTGGTCGAGCATTACCGGCGGCCGGTAGTGCGCGAGTATGTGGTCGAGCGGCCGGTCTACGTCGAACGCCGTGTGTATGTCGAGCAGCCGCCGGTTGTAGTAGAACGCCCGGTGTACTACCCTGCACCGCCTGCATATAATCCGCCGCCAGCCTACAACCCGCCGCCCGCGCACGGCGCGCCTTCGCGTCCTTCCGTGCTCGGCACGCTCGCCGGCGCCACGATAGGTGCGGTCGCCGGGCATCAGGTTGGTCATGGCAACGGCAAGACTGCCGCAACCGTGGTTGGCGCCGTCCTCGGCGGCGTCCTCGGCAGCAACGGCTGGTAAACGCAGATGCGCGATGATAACGTCTTTGCAATAACGCCGTGAGGGAACTATTGCTGCGGGCGGGGGGCGAAGACTAAAATTATTTATAAAACAATGACTTAAAAAAACACGCTGCCCGACTCTATTTTACGCCGTGTCTTGAACACGTTTAGCCGCTTTCCGGCCTGAACTCCGTCGCCGCCCCGGGGTGTTCCTCGCGGCAGTCAATTCCATGATAGACGACACAGCAGGCACCGTTTCCAGCCGGCCAATCATGTCGCGGATCATGGCGGCCCTTCGTTCACCGATTGTCGCGCTTGCCTGCCGCATGAATTTTTGTTCAATTTCCCGATCGGGCATGGGATTTTCGGGTTCGCCTCGGGGAAGATCAACTCTTTCTTCAAGGCACCTTCCATCGCGAAGATGCACCTGGAGTCGGCAGCCGCGACCCATGTAGTCCATTTCTCCGTCGACGTGCAACCGGATGCGGCGGTGCAGCCCCCAAACCCGCTCTTCCCGAAAAGCGCTTTTAATGCACGAGACGGTCAGAGAGTTGGCGCCTGAAACGAGGCCCACAGCGATAGCAAACGGCGTGCTGCCCTGCGCAGATGCAATACTCTTAGGTTCGTAAAAATTAGACTGGCGATTTGCAAGCTCTGACAAATACACGTCGATGCGATCTATTTCGTCTACGGGAAACTCATATTTCTTCATCAGGCCGATAGCGGCGTCGATCGGCCCGTGTGCGTAGCGGCACGCCGCGTGCGGCTTGAATCCAGATTCGAGCAAACGGAAGCGCTCGCCAATTCCGGACCCGATCTCGGCAGGATCTGCACGATCCGTATACGCCTGAATGAACCCCTCCTGCCCTTCGATTACGGCCGGCGGCCCCCGGAACCCTTTCTCCGCCAGGAGCGCGGCAAGAATCCCGTTGTGCACGCTTTTCGCCACGTTAAACGGCTTGATCATCGATTCATTATTAATGAACGCCGTCAGGCCTGCCGCTTGAGTAGCCGCGATCCCCAGCGCGTCAATCATCCTCTCGCGGGGCAGGTCGAGAAGACGGCCGGCAGCTGCCGCGGCGCCGAAAGCGCCGAGAGTGGCCGTGCTGTGGAAACCTCTGCTCCGATGCCCGGGATTCACCGCGAGCCCGAGGCGAATCATGACTTCGTAGCCCGCGACCACCGCCTCGATGACACGGTCGCCGCCGCAGCCGCGCGCTTCGGCTACCGCCATCGCCGCCGGAGTGACCGCCGAGCCGGTCTTGGTCAGCGCATCACGGTGGGCATCATCCATGTCCAGCAGATGCGCAAGCATTCCATTCAAGCAGCCGGCAAGAAGCGGCGTCGTGCAATTGCCATATCCCACGACCGTGCTTTTGCCACGCGCAGAGCGGACGTCGAGGACGTCATGCAGCATCCGTGCCGGTTCTTCGTCGAATGCGCCGATCTGGTTTCCCAGACAGTCGAGAACAAGCTGCTTGGTTTTCGTGATAACGCTCTCGGGCAACGCATCGATTGTGACGCTGCACGCGAACTCCGCGATTGCAGAAGTGGCTCCCGCGTTGCCCATGTTCTACTCCCGATAGCTATGAATTGATACGCTAATCCACGCGGATGCCCGCAGCCTTGATGACCGGCGCCCAGCGCGCAATCTCACTCTTGATGAAAGCAAAAAACTCTTCCGGGGTGCTCGCGAGGGGCTCGGATCCATCCGCCGCCAGGCGCTCCTGCATTGGGGCGGTTTGCAGAGCGCTCACGATTTCCTTGTTCAACCGGGCAACGACGGCTTTCGGCGTACCCGCCGGGGCCAGCACTCCGTACCACTGGGTCGCCTCGTAACCCGGGACGCCGGCTTCGGCTATGGTCGGCACGTCAGGAAATACGGCGAGCCGCTTGCTCGTCGACACGCCCAGCGCACGAAGCCTCTCGGCCCTCACCTGCGCAATGATGCCCGGAATCCCCGCAAAGACCAGGTGAGTTTGCCCCGCCATCAAATCCACGATGGCCGGACCGGTGCCCTTGTACGGCACATGCACCATGTCGATCTTGGCCATGAGTTTGAAATACTCGGTGGCGAGGTGCCCGGCGCCCCCGTTGCCGCCCGATCCATAAACCAGCGAACCCGGCTTCGCCTTTGCGAGCGCGATAAGCTCCTTGACCGACTTCACCGGTACCGACGGGTGCACAACCATGATATTGGCTACCTTCGCCAGCATGGAAATGGGCTGGAAATCCTTGAGGGGATTGTAAGGAAGGCGCCGATACAGGGTGGGATTGACCGCGAGTGTCCCGATGTGTCCGATCACGAGCGTGTATCCGTCGGGCGCAGACCTGGCCGCGAGTTCAACGCCGATCGAGCCGCCGGCCCCCGGCCTGTTGTCTATCACGACCTGCTGGCCCAACGTTTCGGAAAGTTTCGCGCCGATCAACCGCCCCAGGATGTCGTTCGAGCCCCCCGGAGCGAACGGAATAATCAGCCGCACCGGTTTCGTCGGGTATTCCTGGGCAAGACCGTTGATCGCGAACAAGCCGGCAAGTAACACCAATAACAACACAGAGTGACTGGTTCTCATGCCTCCTCCTTATATAGTTAGGTCCTGAGACTCCCATCCAACGTTATTCCCGCCTCGATCATCGCTTCGATCGCCGCGTTGTCGTAGTCCAGTTCTTCGAGGATTTCCCTGCTTTGCTGTCCGACCTTCGGTGCGGGAAGATAATCTTCACGCGCTCCGGCAGACAGTGAATTCGGCGGCCTGATGTCGTAAATCTTTCCTTCGGTCGGATGCTCTATCGTTCTGAGCAGCCCCACATCCTTGAGGTGCGGGTCCTCCACCAGCGACTCCAGCGTGTTATACGGCATCGCCGGGATATCGGCATCATTCAGTATGCGCACCCACTCAGCGGTGGTTTTCTGCGCAAGCGCTTCGGAGCGCAGCGCGAAATATTCCCCGACGTTCTGAAACCGCGCCGCCACGCTGCAGAACCGCGGATCGTCCTTGAGCTCCGGTTTTCCTATGGCAGCGAAAAAGGCGAAGGCTTGCTGGTCCGTATTCGCCGCCAAGCATATCCATCCGTCCTTGGTCGGGATCGGCTTAGCCCAAGGATCAAAAATCCGCGGGTCTCCCATCCCTCCCAAGGGCGGCTGAAATGTGCTCAGGTAAAGATGCTCTTCAAGAACGTACTTCGCGATGTTCTCGAACATCGGTACTTCAATCGACTGCCCCTCGCCGGTTCTTTGGCGATGAAACAAAGCGATCAAAAGCATCTGGGTGGCAACGAGACCCGCATTTTTGTCCGCCATTACGATGGGCACGTATCGTGGCTCCCCGGTGGCCCGGTGATGCAGGGCCGCGATTCCTCCGAGTCCCTGTATGATCGGATCGTATGCCGGCTTCCCGGCGTAGCGGCCCTTGCTGCCGAACCCGACTATCCCGCAATAGATGATTCCGGGATTGACCTTCTTTACTTCCTCGTAACTGAGACCGAGTTTCTCCATGGCGGACGACCGCATATTCCAAACGAGCGCGTCTGCCCGCTCGATCAGCTTCATCAAGACTCGATGGGCGGCCGGCGTCTTCAGGTCCAAAGCGATCGAGCGTTTGTTTCTATTGAGATGAAGAAATTTGGAGGACATGCCCTCCGTGCGGCCCCGGCCTGCCAAGCCCCGGACCAAGTCGCCCCCGATCGGTTCGATCTTGACGACGTCGGCGCCGTAGTCCGCAAGGACCTGCGTCACCATCGGCCCAACGACGACCGACGTCATATCTACAATGCGCACTCCCTCGAGAGGTCCACCGGCCATGGCATAGATCCGCTCAGGCAAACTCCGCATCCGCGGTCAGAGCCAGGGCTCCCTCATGGTTCGTGACCCACAGCTTCGCACTCTTGTTATCAGGTGATGGCGTCCCGCATACATGCAAACGGTCGCTTACGATCAAAGGCCGAACGTTGCGCGAGGAGAAGCGGACAACCGGCTTGGGGACATGTTGGCGGGCGAGTTCAAACACCAACAGCGTACTCAGCCCCCCGTTAACAATGAGACCCGGATAGCCCTCAATTTGAGTAACGTAGGGAAGATCATAGTGAATTCTGTGCCCGTTGAAGGTCAGGGCGGAATATCGAAACAGCAGAACCGGATCGGGCGAAATGACTTTCTCCCATTTTGCTTGAGCTGGCGCCGTCTGCGGCGGCGGAGGCGGTACTTTGGGGTCCGGCGCTTCCCTGTATACGATCTTTTGCTCTTCGGTGATAGCGAGTCCCCGTGGGCTATGTATATCAGTCTTCACCGTCACGAAGACCATCTGCCCGGTACGGCCCTGCTTCAACTCCACGTCTTGGATCACCGACTCGCGACGGACTTCATCACCGACCCGAAGATCGCTGCGGAACGTCACGCGCTTGCCCGCGAACATCCTCCTCGGCAGCGGAACCGGGGGAAGAAAATCCCCACGCTGCGGATGCCCGTCAGGACCAATCTGCGACTGGCGGGCTATCCGAGGGAAAAGAATAGCGTGCCAGCCGATCGGAAATGGATCCCCATGTTTGGGAAACGGGTCGTCGCGGTCAAGCATCGCCGCCAATCGGTGGACGGCGGGGATCGTGATGTAATCAATCGCCGTCTCCCGCTCACCGATCCATTTTTTTAAGGACTCCAGATCCTGACTCATGCCCCCTCCTTGAAAATCACCACGAAAAATCCCGGGGACTCTATCAAGGGCGGGGGCATTCCATCAAGAAATCTTTTATTATTCCAGTATAACGAAACCATCTACTGGAAAAATCATGAAACTTCAGCAACTTCGCTATCTCTGCACGATTGTGGATGAAAACTTTAGTATCACAAAGGCCGCATCAAAGCTTCACACCTCGCAGCCCGGTGTAAGCAAGCAACTGAAGCTCTTGGAAGATGAACTTAGAACCCAACTGCTGGTGCGGCGGCGAAACCGGGTGATTGGCCTGACCGACGGGGCGCAGACAATACTGCCCACAGCACGGCGAATCTTGAAGGAAGTGGAAACACTGAAGCAGATTCTTGCAGATGCGGGCGATCTCTCCAAAGGAGAACTGGTTATCGCAACAACGCATGTGCACGCCCGTTACATTTTGACCTCAATATTCAAGCAATTCAGAAAAAAATATCCCCGGGTCACAATTCATCTGCTTCAGGGAAGCCCCCATGAGATCGCTTATTGGGTTTCGACTGGAGAAGCCGATCTGGGAGTGGGCACCACACCGATCGATCTCGCTCCTGGCTTAGTAAGTATCCCATGCTTCAGGGTGCACCATTGCGTGATCACCCCGCCTGAACATCCGCTCTTGAGCCAACGCCGGCCCTCGCTCGAAGTCATTGCGCAATATCCGCTCATTACGACCGGGCCGGGATCAAGGCTTGGCAATCTCGTTGCCGAGCGCTTTGCTTCTTATGGTCTGCGGCCCGACATCGTGATGCGTGCGCTGGATATCGAAATCATCAAAAGATATGTTCAGCTGGGCTTTGGAATAGCAGTCGTGCCAACAGTCGCCGTCGATTCAAAGTCTGATAATGGCTTAAGAGTGCTGAATGTAAGCCATATATTTGAGCCCACCATCGCCTCCATAATCGTGCAGAACGATATACCAGTGCGAAAATATGTTCAGGATTTCATCGATATGGTCGCCCCCCGTAAAAACAACACGAGGCGCATCAGAGATATCTCTCGTATCAACCTGTCCAGCTAACCTCTTCGCTTAGAGAATGGCCTTCTCCCCGGCCGGCTTTAATTGTAGGCTTATCGGCAAAGGATTGCCGACCTACAACTTGCCGCGTGAGCCGGGGTGTCGGCAGAAGCGCGCGGACTCGTTAGCGGCGAAGCCACCCGCTTGCGGGGAGCGCGCGCCACCCGCAATCGGGCCAGTCAAGGGCGGGCACTCCGCTACTCGCCGTACATCTCGGTAATCAGATGCCGCAGCCGTTTCCATCAGCAATCCCCCCCGCCTCCCGAAAACCGGGCCAAGCGTGAAACATGCGGGCTAGCGCGTCGCGGGCCGCGCTACATCACCCGCACCACGACTTTCCCGACCTGCGCGTTCGCCTCCATGCAGGCCTTCGCGGCGGGCAAATCGTCGAAAGAATATTCTTTATCAATCAATGGGTTAATTTGCCCTTCCGCGATGGCGGGCAAAACGTCGCGCACGAAGCCGCGCACGGTCTGCGCGCGCTGTTCGGAACCCAGCCTGGCATTCGAGACGCCGAACACCACGTAACGGTGGGTGTGCAGCACTTCGAGGTCGATCTCGCTTTTCATCACGCGATCGACGTAGCCCACGGTCGCGAGCCTGCCCTGGTAGGCGAGCGCCCGCATGCACTCCGCAAACACCGAGCCACCGACGCAGTTGACGACGAGATCGGCGCCCTTGCTGCCGGTGATCTCCTTCACCCGGGCGGCAAAATCCGGCGCGCGCGTCGCGATGCCGGCGTCGAGGCCGATGGCCTTGAGCCTCGCCAGTTTCTCCACGGAACCCGAAGTGCCGATCACGTTCGCGCCAATCACTTTCGCCATCTGGACGCTCGCCACGCCCACGCCCGAGGAGGCGCCGGTCACCAACAACCACTCGTCGGGTTGCAGCCGGCCGTGTTCGAAGAGCATTTCATACGCGGTGAGGAAGGCGACGGGAACCGCGGCGGCCTGCTCCCATGAAAAGCGCGGCGGCACCGGCATCGCCTGGCGCGCATCCATCACGGCGTATTCGGCAAAGCCGCCGCGCGCGCGGCCCATCACGCGGTCGCCGCGCCGGACGGAGGTCACGCCCTCGCCCACGGCGTGCACTTCGCCCGCCGCCTCGGTGCCGCCGATTTTCTCCTTGCCGCCGTGAAGCACGCTGCCCACGATCAGCTCGCCGCGGTTCAGCGCCGTGGCGTGCACGCGCACCACGATCTCGCCGGCGCCGGGCTGCGGCACGGGCACCTCGCGAAATTCGAGTACGGCTTGGTAATCACGGGTAACGATCCAGCATGATTTCATGGTTACGCTCATGCCATTTCATCCAAGGGGTTATTTTCCGCTGCGCCGCTTCGATTTCCTGACCGGCGCTTTCGCGCGCACCGGTTCTTCAGTACCCGCTTGCGCCGGAATCACAAAACACATTCGCAAACGCCATGATGGCGCCGCCGTTAGCCGCGCGCACCGGGGATGTCAATGCCCGGAGTGGCGGCTATGCCGCCTTGACCGAAGGTAGGCCGGCGAGCGCCATCGCCAGTTCGGCTTCGTCGAGCACATACTTGATGGTGTCACTCATGGCTGAATTCTCCCTTTATTGGCCGCGTCAGGCGCACTTAGTATAGGGCACGGGAAAGCTACGCGCTGCGGAACCGGGTGACCCGGGCGAAAAGAATCGCGGCCAGCGGCAATGCCAGCCCGATCGCCATCTGCACGATGAGCAGCATGCCGAGATCGCTGTAATCGGCCGGCATACGGATCGCGCCGCTGATGGGATCCCTCACTTCACGGGTGATGACGAAAATCTCGTTGAGATACTTGGTGCCGAGCTGGGAAAGCGATAACGCAAGGTTGGTGAAGGACGCCATCACCGCGAAATAAGTCGCCTTGAGGTTCGACGGCGCGCAGCGCGCGATCCACGCCAGCATCGGAATCATGGCGATCTGGCCCAGCGGCGATTCCAGAGCGGTATTCACCAGCGCGATGAAGCGCGCGTCGACCACACCGCCGGTCACCGCCATGGTCCAGTGGTGCAGGCCGAAATACATGCCGACGATGGGCAATGACAACGCCGTGCCGACTACCGTGAGAAAGCCCACCACGTAGGCAATGGAGCGCTCGGCCATGAAGCGCCGGAAAATGAACATGCCGGCGAGCGTCAGCGCGCTCGCAATCAGCGACAGCACCGACAGGAACTGCTGGTCGAAGCCGAGTTCGTCGATCATCCACCAGGTAACGCCTTCGCCGGGTCCGGGAATGGCGCGGAAAATGAAAATGACGATGGCGGTGCCAACCAGCGTGGCACGCGCTTCCGGGTCGAGCACGCGCGTCAGGCGCGCAATCAGGAAAGCGACAATGGCAAACGAGCCGGCGAAAATGATTTCCTGGTTGTAGCGGAAATCGCCCAAGCCCATGACCAGTGTAAAGACCACGAACAGCAGGCTGCCGCCGAGAATCCACCAGTTGGGCGCGGGCAGTTCCTCGGGCTCGGCAAGCAGTGTCTTGACTTCCTGTCTGCTCAGACCGCGCGCGAGCAGCCGGCGCCTGTCGCGCGCCTTCAATACCGAGGCGATCACCACGCCCAGCACCGAAATGGCGGGAATCGAAAGCGCCATCAGATAAATGTCGCGGTAGATGCCGGTCTTCTCGGCTTCCGCCAGCTGATGCACGCCGGAGAAGACATAAAGATTGATGAGCGCCACCAGCACCGAGCCGCCGATGATGGCCACCCGCCCCAGCGTCTGCATGGTGGTGTGCATGAGCTTGCGGCGCTCGGCGTCGATGGGCCGGCCCTGCGCGTCCACCCGCGGCACGGCTTCCACCGTCATGGCGTCAGCCACCGCGTCCTGGATCACGTAGCCGACGGGCGACAGCAGCACGCTCAGCACGTACCACGCTTCCACCGGCATCACCGCGGCCATCGCCGCGCGGTCGCCGATGAGCCCCACCATGATCAGCAAACTCACCGCGATCAGCGCCGCGCCCAGGTAGACCAGCAGGCCCTTCCAGCGCCAGACGAGGTCCACCAGGTGGCCGAGCGGCATCTTGAGCGCCCACGGAATGCCGGCCCAGAACCCCAGCGCCGCGATGAAGGCGGCCGAAAGCCCGAGGTAGTCCTTGACGAAGAAAGTACCGACGATGCCCGTGAGTCCCGAGACGCCGGCCGCCATGTAGACCATGAGCGGCGGCAGGTACGACAGCCGCAGCTCGCGCCCGAGTTCGAGGATGTTGTCATCGATCCAGCGGTAAGCGGCGGAAAACATTTCTAGTATCGTGCCTCATAAATTCGTGAACATAAGCAAGTGAGCAGCACGCCTGAAACTCCTCCTCTTCAAGGGGGAGAGTCTGCGCAGCAGGCGAGGGGGCCCTGGGAGGGGGTTATTGCCATCGGGTCTTCGCGTCCTGGGGATATCGAATACGGACAGCATCTTACCGTCAATCGGCCCGCCGGTCTCGGGGCGCGGACCAGCAACTCGCAGGCCTATCGTTCCACAAACTCGTGCGTCACACCGTCGCGGAACACGATCAGGCCGTGTACCGCCTTTCCGGGAAACGCACGGCGCATCGCCGCGCGATAAGCGTCGATCTGCGGGCGATAGCGCGCTGCGGCGCGCGCCGCGGTATCGGGCGTGACGCTTTCGCCCGTCTTGTAGTCGATCACCCACACCGCGTCGTCGAATTCGACCAGCCGGTCGATGCGCGAAACCCCGCCGTCGCTGAAAGACATTTCGTTCGACGCAGAGACGAACTGCGCAGGATCGTAAAACCTGCGCAGCCGGGGGTTACCCAGAAGTTTCAGCGCTGCGTCGTGAAGACGGTCGAAATCGGGCTCGGGAATGCCGAGCGTCCGGCGCAAGGCCTCCTTCGCCGGCGGCGTCGGCGCTGCGGTCAGTTTTTCCATCAACAGGTGAAAGCGCGTGCCGTAGCGGATCGCGGGAGTGTCGACGAAAGGCTTGCGCTCGCCGACTGTGAGCGGTTTGCGCAGGGCATCTGTGATGGTTTGATTCCCACCCTTGGCCTCCTCAATCGAGGCAGAGCGAATGTCTTCTTCGGGGTTCATTCCCGTCGCAATCGGCAGCACCGGGCGCCTGGCAACGGCTGCGCCTGCCGCGGCGCAGGCGCGCTCGACCTTCCTGTACCACGAGTCGTCGGCTTTCCGGTTCGGCGAGCCGCTGACGATCAGCGCCTGCCTGGCGCGCGTCATCGCGACGTAGAGCAGATTGAGGTTCTCGCGCGCAGCGATGCCGGCTTCGGCGTCGAACAGCGGCTCGTGGGCCGCGACTCTTTCCCGCAACACCGTGTAAAGCGAGAAATGGCGCGGCCGCTCTTCGCCCGGCGGCCAGTCGATGAGTACGTCGTAGCCGCGGTCGACCGGCGCGGCAAAGTGGGCATCGAGAATGAAGACGACGGGCGCCTCCAGGCCTTTTGCGCCGTGCACGGTGTAGATGCGCAGCGCATTGCCGCCGTCGGCAGCCACACCTTCTGCCGGCGCCTCCTCGTCGGCGCCGCTTCTCATTTCCGCAAGGTGCGCGATGAAGCGCGGCAGGCTCGGATAGCGCCCGGCATCGATCGCCAGCGCAAGTTCCATGAATGCGCGCAAATTGGAGAGCACCGCCAATCGCATCGAGTCGGGCACCGCGGCGGCGTAGCGCCCGGGCAATCCGGATTCGAAATAGATGCGGTCGAGCAAATCGTGCACCGGCAGCTTGTCGACCAGCGTCATCCAGCCGGAGAGCAGCCGGTGAGCGCGCGACAGCGCCGCGCTGGCGTCGCCGTTGCCCACAAGCCGATTCAGCCCGCTCCACCATGTGCCTTCGCCCAGTGCGGCGAGCGCCATCAGGTCGGCGTCCGGGCAGCTGAACACCGGCGAGCGCAGCACCTGCGCCAGCTTGAGATCGGCGAACGGCACGATCAGGAATTCGAGCAGCGCGGCGAGGTCGCTCGCCTCGAGCGTGTCGAGCAATCCGCCCTGGCGCGAAGTCACATAGGGAATGTGCGCCTGCCGCAGGGCGCGCTCATAGACCGCAAGATGGGTACGCCGGCGCACCAGTACCATGATGTCGCGATACTCGGCAGCGCGGGTTCCGCCGTCCTTGTCCTTCACTTGCCAGGCGCCGACGATTTCGCCCACTTTTGCGGCAAACTGTTGCGCCTCGGTCTCGCGGGCCACCTCCTCTTCACGGTACGGCTGCGACAGCGGATTGCGCAAATGCAGGATTGCGGATCGGGTGTCGGGGCTGCGTTCAGCGACGGGCTGCGCCGCCTCTTGCAGCGGCAGCACTTCGATGCGGCCGGGCCGGGTCTGATCGTGGGCAAAATGCGCCCGGAAATCCGATTTGAAAATATTTTCATTTAAAAACAATTCATTAACAACATCCAGCAATGCCGGCGCGTTGCGGCGCGATTCGCGCTGCTCAAGGCGGACGGCGCCGAATTCGCGCTCGAGGAATTCTGCTGCCACGTTGAACAGCCGCGGATCGGCGCGGCGGAAGCGATAAATCGCCTGCTTGGGATCACCGACCAGGAACACGGTGGGCCTGAGATCGGTCGCAACCGCGGCATTGAGCCAGCCCAGCAGAATGCGCCACTGCAGCGGGTTGGTGTCCTGGAACTCGTCGAGCAGGATGTGCCTGTAGCGCGAATCGAGCTTGTACTGCATGAACTCGGCGTAGTCGCTGTGATTCAGTAGCTCGTAGGCGCGCCATTCGAGGTCGTTGTAGTCGAGGCATTGCTGCTCGGCCTTGAGCGCTTGGTAGGTATCGAGCAGGCGCGTGCCGCAGGCGAGCACTGCACGGTTGAAGGCGTAGTGGCGCCGCTCGTTCAGGAAACTCACGGTCGCGGTCAGGCGCGCACCAATTGCTTCGTGCAACGCCACCAGTCTCGACTCGCCCGCTGCGCCCAGCCGCGGCGAGGGTTTCCTGGGCGCTTTCCGCTTGCGGAGCTCGCCTTTGTCTGTAAACACGACTGACCGCGTGGCATCAAAGCGCGACGCATGATCCATGACCGCTGCGGCCCTCGCAAGACGCCCTGAAAATTCCCGGTCGGTCTGGGTGTCTCTCAGGGCAAGCAAACCGGCATATTCATCCAGCATCGCGCAAAACGCACGGTCAGCGAAGAGCTCTTCGAGCGGATCGGCATCGGGACCCCGGGATAATGCGGCG
>JAIESJ010000139.1 GCA_019746155.1 Burkholderiales bacterium | reverse complement strand
TTCTCGTCTCTGGCTGAAATCATGCCGATGCCGCCGCCTCCAGCCGCGGGCTTCACCAGAACCGGGAATCCGATCGATCTGGCCGCGGCCAGAATCTCCCCCTGGTCCCCGGACAGAACACCCGACCCGCTGCCCACCGGCAGGCCATGCTTCGCCGCAAGGTCCCGCGCCCGGGTCTTGTGGCCCATGGCGTCGATCCAGTAGGGCGCGGGGCCGATGAATCGCGCACCCGTGCTTTCGACGCGTGCGGCGAACTCGGTATTCTCGGCGAGAAACCCGTAACCGGGATGCAGTCCGTCGGCCCGCGATTCGCGTATCACTTTCACCAACGCATCCTGATTAAGGTAGCTTTCCCGCGCCGGCGCCGCGCCGATGGCAAAAGTCTCGTCGGCCTTCTCCAGGTAAGGCGCGCCGGCATCGGCTTCCGAATACACCGCCACCGATCGGATGCTCAGTGCGCGCAGGGCACGGAGCACCCGGGCGGCGACGGCGCCCCGGTTGGCGACAACGACTTTGTTAAACATCCTCCGCCATTCCTCTCAATAAGTTGTCGGCCAGGTGCGCATCAGGTGCTGCCCCACGCCGTTGGTGAGCCGCAGGCGGTGCACCTGCAGCATGCGGATCAGGTAATCGCGCGTATCCTGCGGCCGGATCACCGACTGCGCCGCATAGATCGATGCGATGTCCCACACGTTGCTGTCGCGCTGCATCTGCGCCAGCGCGTCTTCAAATCCCGGATCGCCCGGTTCCAGCCCATGCACGATCGTCACCGCAAAGTTCGGGTCCATGAAGCTGATTTCCGCGGTCGGCCACACTGCCATTTCATCCGAATTTCTCCCTCCGCCCATGTTGAGATAGGCTTGACCGTAGCTCTTGCGCAGCACTACGGAAATCTTGGGCACCGTCACCAGCGACAACGCCCCCATGAAGTTCATGATCTTGCCGGGAGCGCGCTTGCGCTCGGCGTCGGCGCCGATGATGAACCCGGGCGTATCGACAAGCATGATGATGGGAATGTTGAAAGAGTCGCACAGGACGATAAACCCGGTGATCTTTTCACAGGCATCGGTGTCCAGCGCTCCGCCCTTGAACAGGGGATTATTCGCGATGATCCCGACCGTCTTGCCGTCAAGCCGCGCCAAAGCCGTGACGGCGACCTTGCCGAAGCGCGCCTTGATCTCGAAATAGCTGTCGCGATCGACGATGGTCCTGATGATCTTGCGCACGTCGTAAACCTGGGTGCGGGTGGGTGGCAGGATGTCGAGAATTTTGTCCATGCCTTCGCCCGAACCCGGCGTCACCGGATATTCCGGGGGCGCCTCGTTGCAGTGGCTCGGCATGTAGCTCAGGAAAGTCTTGATGGCGTCGAGCGCTTCTTCGTCGGTATCCACCACCATGTCGATCAACCCGGTGGTTTCCGCGTGCAGGCGCCAACCCCCGATTTCCTCGGGGTCGACTTTTTCCTTGATCGCCAACTCGGCCAAGCGCGGGCTCGACACCGCCATGATGGCGCCCTTGCGCATGACGCTGAAATCGGAAAACCCGGTGTACCAGGTCGAAGACCCGTAGCAGTAACCGAGCACGGCGCCCGCCCACGGGGTTTCCCGCATCCGCTGGTATTGGGTGGGATCGTTGCCGAGCATCGAACCCATGCCCCGGGATCCCATGGTATCGGGCATGCGCGCGCCGGAGGATTCTCCCAGGAATACGATCGGCAGGCCGCGCTGGGTGGCGACGCGCTTCATCTGCGCGATCTTCTTGCCGTTGGTGGCGCTGCTGGAAGCGCCCATCACCGTAAAATCGTTGGAAATGACAGCGATCTCGCGCCCGTGGATCCGCGCATAACCTGCGATTTTGCCGTCCGCTGGCGTCTTCTCCCGGTCCTTTTCATAGACCGCAGACGTACTGAACAGCCCCGATTCGATAAAGCTGTCCTTGTCCACCAGGTAATCGATCCGCTCGCGCGCGTTCAAAAGCCCTTCGGCCTTGCGGCGCGCGAGCTTCTCTGGGCCGCCCATGGCCAGCGCCTTTTGGCGCCGCGCTTCGTATTCTGCAAGAAGCTCTTCAAAAGCCATTCTTTTACCCTCTGACACGTCCATGCGAGCTTTCGTTGGTCTTTAAGCTATTGATGAAGGGAGCGAGCCCCCGTCAAATCCAGTGGGCTGCCTAAGCCGCGCCGGCCCGTTCATCGACCACCAGGCCCTCTTCCGACGCCGGATGATCATCGCAACAAACCACGCCGGCCGTTGCCAGCCGCCCGATGTCCTGCGCCGAGAGGCCCGCGACGTCGGTCAATACCTGTCTCGTGTCCTGGCCAATGCGTCCGCCGCTCCGGCGGATTCTTCCCGGGGTCTCCGACAATCTCGGCACGACATTCGCAACCGTCACTGAGCCAAGTTCCTCGTCAGGCACTTGCGCCAGCATCTCCCGCGCCCGGAAGTGTGGGTCACGGAAAATGTCCGCCATGGTGTAGATGCGCGTCGCTGGCACGGTGGCGGCCTCGAGTATTTCCTCAAGCTCCGCGAGGTCACGGGAGCTCGTCCAGCGTGCAATGATGTCGTCGAGCTCTTCATGGTGGCCCGAGCGGGCCACGCCATTATTGAAGCGCTCGTCGCTCGCAAGTTCGGGTTGCCCCATGGCGATCGCCAGCCGCTTGAAAACGGCATCGCCCATCGCCGTGATATGGATGAACTGCCGGTCTTTGGTCGGATAGAGATTATTGGGCGTGCTGTCGGGAAGGCGCGAACCGGCGCGATTCGCAACGTGCCCGAGCTTCTCGTAAGCCGGAATGTGCGGCTCCATGAAGCTGAACGCGCATTCGTAGAGGGCCGTGTCGATGTACTGCCCCCTGCTAGTCTTTCCCCTGGCAAGCAATGCCATCACCGCGCCAAAAGCGCCGTAGAGGCCGGTAATGTAATCGGTGATCGACACCGCGACCCGCGCCGGCGGACGGTCGAGGTCGCCGGTGATGTGGCGTATCCCGCTCACCGCCTCGCCGATCACGCCATAGCCCGCCCGGATGCTGTAAGGGCCTGTCTGGCCAAAGCCGCTGATTCGCACCATGACCAGCCCGGGATTGACGCGGGACAGATCGGCGTAGCCCAAGCCCCACTTTTCCAGGCTGCCAGGGCGGAAGTTTTCGACCACGACATCGCACTTGGCGACGATTTTCTTGATGATTTCCTGGCCTTCCTTGCTGCGAAGATCCACCGAGATGAGCGACTTGTTTCTGAATATGCTTGCCGCATAGAGCGACTTGCCGTGGAAGCGTTTGCCCATGGTGCGTACAGCGTCGCCTTCAGCCGGCTCCACCTTGATGACTTCCGCTCCGAAATCAGCCAGCAGCCGGCCACAGAATGGCCCGGCCACAGTCGAACCCATTTCAAGGACGCGGTATCCTGACAAGGGTCCATTAGCAAAAATATCCTCCGCCATTTCTGTTGGTTTAATCGTGTTGAGTTCAGGAAAATTTTTCTTTGTGACTGCCCCGAATCGGGGCCGCAGCTACAGCACGAAGCTCTGGTAACGCTTGAGATAATCGCGGGCGCTGCGCATGTTCTCTCTTCTCAGGCGTTCGGCTTCGAGGGCGTCGCCCCGGCGCATGGCAGCAAGCACGGCACGGTGCTCCTTGAGCCCCTGCTCCGCACGTCCGGGCAGAACAATGATTCGGCGCGCAATGACCTGGGTCTTTTCGTAAATGCTGTCGAGCATGCTCGCGAGAACCGGATTGGCAGCCGCTTCGATCGCGCGCCGGCGAAACATGTCGTACCCTGCGAGGAAAGCTTCGAAGTCACCACGCTTCACATGCTCTTCCATCGGCTGATCGAACAACTCGACGAGATCCTGCCACGACTCCGGAGGAACGTTCTGAGTCGCGAGGCGAACGCAAAGCCCCTCGAGCACTTCGCGAACGTCGTAGATCTCGAACACCTGGGAAAGGTCAAGGCGAACCACGACCGCCCCCCGATTCGGAATCCGCTCGATCAGCCCCCGCTGCTCCAACGCACACAGAGCTTCCCGGACCCGGGCACGCGGCACGCCAAACTCCTTGGCCAGCTCGTTCTCCCGCAGCTTACTGCCGGGAGGAATTTCCTGCCTGGCTATGCGCTCGCGAAGCACCTTTTGGAGATCTGTTCCCCGGTTGCCTCGGGTGCCGTTCTTCGCTTTAGCGCGAGCCTCGACTTGGATCACGTCTGCCAGCTTTTTCGCCATCTCGTGGCTGTCTCCGCTTTAAATGAATTACCTGAATGTCTGGTACCATACTTTGGTGATGACAAAGTTGTCAACAGTTTTTCTTACATTTTTTTTTACATTGCTCTAACTTCACTGATGTTGCATGGCAATATCACCTTCAATAGCTTTGTGACTACTGCTTTAGCACTCCTACGCTACCTTGCAACGAATAACTTGTACATCATTGTTTTTTAGTATTTTTATGTTCTACAAGAAGACGCACTATTTTTTGAATTTGCGTATTTTTTGTTGACACTCTTGTTAACATTATCGTGTTATAGCCTTACATCGTGTGGTTACATAAACCCGAAATTGGCCTGCCGAAAAGGGCTTGATATTGCCGCCTTGCTGCTGGATCTCCTGCGCCAAGAAATGCAGGAAGCCCGCCTCGTCAAGTTCAGTTATCGGGCAATTTCGCCCCTTTTCGACACCGCACCATTTACAGTTCATGGGGCGCCCACAGCCGATGGCCGCAGCGCAAGAGTCTGGGCGGCTGGTTCTTCTGGGCAGCTTGCCATGTCGGCGGTCGCCAAAGCGGATCTCCCGGAATGACTAGACAAGCTCCCAAAAGAAAGCAGATTAAACCGTCAAGGACGCAAAGAACGCCAAGGCTTTTCAGTGCATTGGAAATCTTCGACAGGCTTTTCAGGCGCGCCGCTCGGGTGATTGCCGGCTCTCTTCCAACTCTCCGAATCTTGGCGCTTTTGGCGTTCCTTCGGAAGGCTCAGGCTTGGCGGTTCATGAATTACTGTTTATAGAAGATTGCCCATCACATCCCGCACGCTTGCTATCACAAAGGACCGCCTCAATGAGCTCTATGCAAATCCAACAATCTGCCATCAACCCCGTCGCGGAACGTGCGGATACTACCGTTGCGGAAAGCGGCAAGGGGCCACGATGGACCGTTGCCCAGGTGGGGGCGCTGTTCGATCTGCCGTTCAATGACCTGCTCTACCGGGCGCAGCAGGTCCACCGTGCCCATCACGACCCCAACGCGGTGCAGCTCTCCACCCTGCTGCTCTCCGTCAAGACCGGCGGCTGCGCCGAGGACTGCGGCTACTGCCCCCAGGCGGCGCGCTATGCGGCCGGGGCGGAAAACCCCAAGCACTACTCGCGATCGAAGAAGTGGTCTCCGCCGCCCAGGCCGCGAAAGAACGGGGCGCCAGCCGCTTCTGCATGGGCGCGGCCTGGCGTGGCCAGAAACAAAAAGACCTGGAACAGGTCATCGCGATGATCAGGGCGGTGCGGGAGCTGGGGCTCGAGACCTGCGCGACGCTGGGCATGCTGAAACCCGGGCAAGCCGAGCAATTGAAGGAAGCGGGGCTCGACTACTACAACCACAACCTCGACACCGCCCCCGAGTTCTACGGCGAGATCATCACGCGCGACTACCAGGACCGGCTCGACACGCTCGAGCGGGTGCGGGCCGCGGGCATTCACGTGTGCTGCGGGGGGATCGTCGGCCTGGGGGAGGGCCGAGCGGCGCGCGCGGGCCTGCTCGCGCAGCGCCGCGGTGAGCCGCTCGAGGCGTGCGTTCGCCTCCTCGACCGCCTGACGGTACTCGGCAAAGGCGATGTCCTGGGCCGGGTGCGCAAAGGACACCGCGGCGAGATAGCGCTCGTGGGTCGCCGTCCAGGCGCTCTTGCCACTGTAGCGATGCCCGTGACGCAGCAGCATTGCCTTGAGCTGCTGGCGCGCTTTGAGCCGTGCGGCCAGCGCATCTTCGCGTGCGCGCGACAGGTCCCGGATCGCTTCATCGCGCGCATCGGGCACGTTCACCGCGACCAGTTCGCCGGCGCGCGCCAGGCGCGCACGCATCAGGCAATCGCGCCGGTCGGTCTTGACGCGCTCCCCGGGCCGGCGCGGGATCTTTGCCGGGGCCACTACTTCGCAGCGATAGCCGCGAGTGTGCAGTTCACGCACCAGCCCGTAGCCCCTGGGCCCAGCCTCGTAGACAACGAGCATGCTCTCGGGCGCGCCGATGCGCATAAGCGCCTTGAGCAGCTGCGCCAGCGCCGGCCCCACCGTGCTGACAAAGCGCGGCGCCTCGCGCCCGGCCTCGGCCACGCCGATCGCAAGCGCATCCTTGTGAACATCCAACCCGACGAAGAAAGCGATAGGCTTATTCATGGTCTGCCTCCATTGCAGTGTTTGCCGATGACGCCCTCGGGCGCTTTGCATGTGGCTCGGCGCATCTCGGTGCGCAATCCACGATACCGGAGGCAGACCTTCCTTCTACTCCTTCGACTCACCCGGCCCAACGCTCCGATCCTGCCGTCGGGCCATAATGTCTAGGCCAGCTTGCTCAATCGTTCCGCTACTGCCGCGTCAATCTCTCGCCGAGCCAGCAACTCGGGAATCGTTGCCTGCCTTGACTTGAGGGCATCGGCAACGAAGCCTCGTCGCTGCTCAATCACCGGTAGCACTTTCTCTCGCAGGAAATCACCTTCAATCGGTAGCAGGCGCTCGTCTCCAATGACCCTGGAGATGGCTTCCGGCAAATCTGTGCTCATCCGGGACAAAACACCCCGTACCAGCCTTGGCGCCACACCGGCTTCATAGGCCATCGCATCCCAGTGCGGCCCCTCCACCCAACCAGGCCTGTTCTCTCCGGCAATGGCCATGGACATGGGTTGCCTCGGCAGGTAAGCCTCCACACAGAGCATGTCGTAGAACGGCGCTACCGCGGCCTTCTGGCCCCGCATCAGGAAGGCTATGTTCTTCGCGTGAGCATCCAGGTTCCCAACCAGGTAGTTGAAGGCAATCCACTGTACGACAGCATTGGCGGCCACGATCGGGCGCTCGATGAAGGGCGCCTTCAGGACGGCGAACAGATCATGCAAACCGAGGCCGCCTTCACTCTCGTATTTTCTGGACGGCGCGACGCCCAGTGCCTGGCACAGGTCGATCTGGTGAAGCCGCCGGATTTTCTGGCCGGTCGCCGTGTCTGCGCCCTCAATGATCTCGCGATCGAACCGGTGGATCACGTAAAGGGGCATTGGCAGGTGCAGAAGTCCGACCTCGGGCACAGGAACCTTCAGCTCCTGCGCAAGGCGCATACAAAAAAACTCGTTGGCCGGGCAGCAAGGGAAGTCCGCGCTAGCATTTTCCGGTTTGACGATATGAGTTGATGCCGCCGAACCCTCGGGCAGAAACAGGTTGCCTGACGCGTCGATACGCAGTCCCAGCTTTTCCTGTGCGCCAGCCAGGGACATCCGGATTTCGTCCCACGACGCCAGGAGAGGAAGATTTCGTGCCCGGGAGGCCTCTATCTTTTCCTGCAGCGCCTGTCTTGAGAGCGGTAGCAGGATTTCATCCGCCGTTGCATCAAACCCCTCGGGAATCAGCGACAGCGCACCGGCCGTATCTTGTCCGTGACGGATCAGCAGCGCCCACGTGTCACGCGGGTCGATCCTGTCCCGCAAGGCAATCAGGTCGCGCAGGCGGCCTTCCGGAAGCAAGTTCTCGAAGAACCATTCGACCGGCTGGGCGGTCGGGGTATCCTCAAACTGGCGAGTGGTGAGCGGAAAGCCCGGGGAGAGCGCATAAGCGTTCCAATCCGGCGCGTAGCCAAACTTCCAGTGACCCTCTGCAACTTCGAGGGTGCCTACCGCCACCCCGTCGGCGGTGACGATCAGACCACTCATGCGGATTCACCCGGCAATGTCAGCCTGATGTCGATCCCGAAGCGGGCGCAGACGGAGAGCACCTTGCCGATCTGGGCAGTGGGCTTCCCCTGTTCAAGACCATTGAGAAATGGCAGGCTGACGTTGCACAACGCCGCAGCATCCCGCTGCGTCAGGCCGGATTCCTTGCGAACGCGGCGAAGGACGTCCCCGAGTTCACTGACCGAGGTGATACTGACTTCCCTGGATGGCATGCTTACCCCCCAAAAAATGATAAACGACCGTTGAATTTTACGTCACCTCTAAGTTCGGAGCAAGGTAAACTCAACGATCGTTGATCTCATGTACCTGCGACACACGACACGGCACAAAGACGGTAAGACACACACCACTTACTGGCGTCTGGTGCGCTCGGTGCGGCGCGGGCGCGAGGTGGTGCAGGAGACGGTTGTGCGGTGAGCCGCATTGGCCGCGACTGTTCCTGCCGCACGGCTGGATGAACGTGTCGGCCTCCTTCCAGTTCCTGGTCGACAGCCTGAAACACGACTGGTACGTGATCGCACCCGACTGGCGCGGCTTCGGTTTGACCGAGGGGGCGCGCGACGGCTCAAGCGCAACAACCTGCGGCTGATCGACAACAAGGCTGATTTCCTCGCCCGGCCCTGGGGCAACTCGATTCGGGCGCTGTAGCGCTGATGAGCGATCCGCGCCACAAAATCGTCAACCCTTACCTTTTCCGTATCGAGGAAATGCTGGCGTGCTGGCGGCGCCTCACCGCGCCGGTGCTGCTGGTAACGGGGAAGGATTCGCACGTGCCCGGCTGGCTCAAGGACACGCCCGGTGACGGTGCGCGGCGGCGAGCACTTGCTCTGTTCCCGGACCGCGTTCGCGCCGCTCAAGCGATGCGCGGCATGCCCCCCGGACACCACATGAAAGGGCTGAATCAGATCAGCGGCTAGTCTGACGCAACCCTGACGGCTTGGCCGTCAATCGAGCAGAATATTCGGGTAGACGAAACCCATCGTCAGAACAAAAACGCTGACCTTGCCGACGAAGACGCACTTTTGCCAGAAGTTCATGTCTTTGAACTTTTGAGTAGACTGGGCCATCGTGATGCCCTCCAGAAGAGGAATTCGCACATTCCGCGGCCGCATGCCGCACAACGCAGACCGGAGTAAGCCTAGTCCCCGCAGCTTACGTGAAACTTACGTGGATTTACCCGCGCACCGGCTCGGGCATGCACGGCATGGTGGCAAACGAACTCGGCTCGGCATTCATGAAACCTGCGGGTTAGCTCGGGGTTCTCGAGCTCGGCGCCGGTGAGAAAGCGGCATCGTCGCCGTACCGGCTCGTCGGATTCATCGTGACCATCGGATCATTGACGAGCCAGCGGTGGAAATCCGGGTCCGTGATCTGATCCTGCTGGCCTTCCCCTGTCTCATCGACTGTGGGCGGCGCAGCTATCGCCCGCAGGCCTTCGCCAAGGGCGAACCAACCGGTGGCGGAATCGAGCAGAGATTTTCGCTCGGCGCTCATTTGACAACTGAAATCAAGAACCGCTCGATCTGCTCCGCGGCAACCGCCGGACTGAACAGGTACCCCTGCATCTCGTCGCATTTGAACAACCTCAGAAGATTCGCCTGCTCCTGGGTTTCCACGCCTTCCGCAACGACCCGCAAATCCAGCGAATGCGCCAGCGAGATGATCGTGGAAACGATGCTTAGATCATCGGGATTGCTCGTCATGTTTGTTATGAATGCCCGGTCTATCTTCAGTGCATTGACGGGTAATTTGGCGATATAGCTGAGCGAGGAGTAACCGGTGCCGAAGTCGTCAATCGCCACCTCCACGCCCATCTCCCGGATGGCGCGGAGCTTCTGGATGTTCGCCTCGATGTCCTGCATGATCACGCTCTCGGTAATCTCGAGTTCCAGCTGGCTGGCCGCGTTTCCGGCGCCGCTTAGCACACGCTCTACCGCGCCGACGAAATCTTTCTGTCGCAGCTGAATCGGCGAGACATTGACGGCAATCCGGGGAACCGCTAGGCCTTTCGCCTGCCACGCCCGGAAATCCGACATTGCTTTCTCCAGGGCCCAGCGGCCCGCCGCAAAGATCATCCCGGTCTCCTCCAGCAAGGGGATGAACTTGAGCGGCGGGACAAGACCGGAATCGGGGTCGCTCCAGCGCAGCAGCGCCTCCAGCCCCTTGATCCGCCCGCTCTTGAGGTCGATTTTCGGCTGGTAATGGAGCACCAACTGCTCCCGCTCCAGCGCTATGCGCAACTTATTTTCGAGCGTCAGCTTCTCGGCAACGCGGGCGTTGAGTTCGGAAGTATAAAATCGGTACTCGTCTCTAGAAAGCTTCGCCTTCTTCAGTGCCGCCTCGGCGTTGCGGCACAGGCTTTCGACGTCGTCGCCGTCGCCAGGGAAGCTCGACACACCCGCCCTCGCCGCGAGCCGCAATTCTTTGCCGCTCACGAGATACGGCGAATTCCCGATTGCGGACAAGATGCGCTCGAGGGCGTGGGCGATGTCTTTACCCTCGACTCCATGCCCGGCGGCAATCCCGAAACAGTTGCCCGCGACATGCGCCAGGATGTCCGCTTCGTCGAGTGTCTCTTTCAGGCGTTGCGCCACTTGCCGCAGCAATTCGTCCCCGGTCTGCCGGCCCAGGGTGTCATTGATGACGCTGAACCGCTCGAGGTCGAGCATGATCACGGAAAATGCCTCCCGGTCGTGGCGCGCGGCGCGGATCCGCTGATCGACACGGTCCAAAAACAGCGCGCGGTTGGACAGACCGGTAATGGGATCAAAATACGCAAGATAGTTGAGCTTATTCTCTTTCTCCAGATGGTCCAAAGCAAAGGAGATATCGCCCGCCATCTTGACCAGCAGCCTCACCTCCTCCTCATCGAAAATACCCGCCTCCGGCGCATAGAGCACGAACACACCAATAGGCCGGCCTTCCAGGACCAGAGGAAACAGGGCGACGGAATGATAGCCGCGCTTCAACGCTTCGGCACGCGATGCCTTCAGGCGATCATCCGTTGCGACGTCGTTGCAGATCACGGGCTCTGCGTGAGTCAGCGCGCGCGCAGTCAGCGGGCAATTTCCCGGGACATCCTCTCTAGCGGTCAGATTAATCTGCGCCAGATATCCGTCGTCGCGGCCCGCCTTCGCCACCGGCGTGACTGTTTGGGTGTCCGCATTGAGCAACCCGATCCAGGCCAACGTGAACTTGCCGTCGTTCACCGCAATGCGACACGCCTCATCGAAGAGTTCCTGCCGATCCCGAATGCGGACAATGGCGGTGTTGATGCCGCTTAACACTGCATACACGCGGTTGAGGCGCATGACGTTGGCTTCCGCTCCCTTGCGCTCGGCGACCTCGGCGGTGAGCGCGGCGGTACGCTGCTCGACCAGCTTTTCCAGGTGCTCGTGCAGCCTGGCCCGCTCCAGCGCGACGGCCACTTGGTTGCCGACGCTGTACAGCACCTCCAGTTCCTTGTCGTCGAACAACCTGTCCCCCGGTCCGGCCAGGTTCAGCACGCCCAGCGTGTTGTGGCCACCGCCAAGCCATAGCGGTACGCTGGCGTGCAGGCGCAATCCCTGGGTGTCCCCCCGGGCTTTCCCGAGGGGCTCGCACTCCGGAACGTTGATGGCGCTGTCAAGTTCGCCGCTCAGCAACTTGCGCCGGCACGTGCAACTGCCGTCGAATGCGTCCGGCTCGCTCAGCGCCGACGGCAGGCCGCGTGCGGCGGCGAGCCGGAAGCCGGATTCGCCCTCTCGCAGGGAAATCCAGCCGGCCTGGATTCCGAGCAACTCCAGCGCCCGCTCCAATGCCGCTTCCGCCACCGCGCGTTCGCTGACCGCCCGGTTGAGGCCTTCCGCGATGCGGTACAGTCCCTGGAGCACCTGGTTCGAAGCGGCCAACTCTTTTTCCCGAAGCATGAGATCGTTATTGAGATCGACAGCCTGTTCGTACGTCGAAATCAATAGGTCCAGTATCTGCTGCCGCTCGGCGGTGATGAAGTGCCGGTGCCCGCCCAGGTTGATCTCCACCCCCATCTGCACCTTCTGGTTCTTGCGCAGCTCGAGATTCATCAACAGGTAGCCGACGCGCGACAGCAGGTAGCGCTCGTCGTACGGCTTGCGGATGAAGTTGTCCGCGCCGCACTCGAGCCCCCGGATCACATCCCTGGAGTCGGAAAGCGTCGTCATCAGGATCACCGGAATGTCGTTCAGCTTCTCGTCGGCCTTGATCGCCTTGCACAGGCCGTAGCCGTCCAGCTCGGGCATCAGGATATCGCTGATGATCAGCGTCGGCTTGCGGCGCCGCGCCGCGGCTAGCGCCTCCTGTCCGTCGCGCGCGGTCACGACCGTATAGCCGCGCTCCTCGAGCAAGTGCTGCAGCTTCTCCGCCTGGGTCGAGCTGTCCTCGGCGAGGAGGATTTCCACGCCGTGGTTCCGGTTCTTTGTGGCTCTCATGGATCGCGCTCCTTCTTCCCCCGGTTGTTCGCCAGGTTCGTCAGCACCGCGGCAATTTTGTCCGGCGGCAGGACGAGCATCGCCGCGTCGAGCCGGATTGCCTCGCCCGGCATCCCGTGCACGACAGAGCTGGCCTTGTCCTGGGCAAAGGTAACCGCGCCTTTTTCTTTCAACAGCCTTAGTTCCTCGGCGCCGTCGCGTCCCATCCCGGTCAGCAGGCCCGCGACGGCGTCGCATCCGTACACTTCGGCAACCGAACGAAAGAGACAAGAAACCGAGGGACGCAAACCGTTCTCGGGCGCGTCCCGGGTCAGGGTGATTCTCCCGCCGTGCTCTACCTTCATCTGAAATTCATCAGGCGCGACGTAGGCGTGACCGGGAAGCATGAGTTCGCCGTGCGTGGCGACATGAACGGGCAGACCGCATGACTGCGCCAGCCACTCGACGAATCCTCGGACGAAGCCGGCCGCCATGTGCTGAACGATCAATATCGGTGCCGGAAAGTCCTTCGGCAGCGCAGCCAGGATAGCTTGAAGCACGGGTGGCCCGCCGGTCGAGGCGCCGATGGCGACGACCCTGACTTGCGCCGCTTCAGGTGCCAAACCCATCTTCGACGGGCGCGAGGCATGCGCCTGGCGCCATACCCGAGGCCAGCGCCGCACCACCTTCACCTCCGACATCAGCTTCACCGCCTGCACCAGTTCCCTCGCTGTCGCCTCATGCTCCGGATGACCGATGCCCGCCGGCCGCCGCAGCACGGCCAGCGCACCCGCCTCCATCGCGTCAAACGTCGTCGCTACTTCCCGAGGGTCGTCACTCCCGCTCACGATGACGATGGGCGTTGGATGCGTTTCCATGATGCGGCGCGTCGCTTCCAGACCGTCTAGCCTCGGCATGTGGATATCCATCGTGATCACGTCGGGCCGCTGGTGCCGCACGGTTTCCAGCGCCTCCTCGCCGTCGCGTGCCGTGCCGACGACCCGGATGTCGGGATCCGAACCGAGCACATGAACGAGAAATTCGCGCACCACGGGTGAATCTTCCACTACCAGGACTTTGATCAAGGAAATTGCCTCGCTCTGGATTTCCGGAATATCAATCTGCCGCCCCCCTGCCGATAGTTGCCCGTTTCGCCAAATCCCACGCGCGGTTGCGCATCGCGCATCGCTCAGATCAGCCGTCGGATGACCTCCAGCAAGTTGCTCTGGTCGAAGCTGCTTTTCACGATATAGGCGCTAGCGCCGACCTCGATCCCGCGCTCGCGGTGCTCGCGCGACTCCAGCGCCGTCACCAGCACGATCGGCAACTCCGCGAGCTGCTTGTCGGCGCGTATCCTGGCGGTGAGGTCGAAGCCGTCCATGCGCGGCATTTCCACGTCCGAGACGATCAGGTCGAAGTCGGCGGTCTTGAGCGTGGTGTAGGCGTCAACTCCATCCACCGCGGTGGCGACCTGGTAACCCGCCGACTCCAGGATGTTCTTGAGCAGCGCCCGCGACGTGATCGAATCCTCCACGACCAGAATGGACTGCCTTTTGGATTGCTCTCCCGCTGCCGCGGGGATCTCGGCCGCGGGTGCGGGCGGAGCGGTGGCCTGCTTGACGGCCGATTTCAGCAAGTCGGGCACGTTCAACACCGGCACCACCTGTCCCGTCCCCAGCACGGCTGCGCCGGCGACGTTGCGCACGCGCGCGAGCTGAGGTCCGAGCGGCTTGACCAGCACCTCCTGTTCACCGAGGATTTCATCCACCCGGAACGCGACGCGCCTCGGGCCCGGGCCGAGAATGACCGCTGGCGCGTCGTCCACCGACTCGCCAGCCGCGCCCTTGCGTGGCATCTCCAGTACATCGCTGAGCCAAGCCAGTGAAACCGCCTGGCCGCCGAGCGGGATCGTTTCCCGGTTTTCCACCGTACGGACGTCCTCCTGGGCCACTTGCACCACCCGCTCGACGCTGACCGCAGGAATCACGAAAAGCTGGTCGCCGGCGCGCACGAGGATGCCCCGGAAGGTGGCGAGCTTCAGCGGCAGGACGATCCGGAAGCTCGTTCCTGTTCCGGGATGCGTCTCGAGCGCAATGGTGCCACCCAGTCGCTCGACCTTTTCCCGAACGATGGCAAGCCCCAATCCCCGGCCGGAGACATCCGTAATGATGGGGCTGGTAGAAACGCCGGAATGAAAAACGAGCGCCAGCGCCTCACGTTCATCAAGCTTCTCCGCCTCTTCGGCCGAAACGATGTCGAGCTTGCGGGCCGCGGCTCTCACCTTCGCCGCGTCGATGCCGGCGCCGTCATCGGCGACGAGGATCTCGACCTTGCCGCTGTCCTTTTGCGAGATCGCGAAAGTGATTGTTCCGTGCGGCGGCTTGCCCTTGTCCGCGCGCACGGCCGGCAGCTCGATGCCGTGATCGATGCCATTGCGGAGCAGGTGAATCAACGGGCCCTTCATCTCCTCCAGAATCCGCCGGTCGACTTCGATCTCCTCCCCTTCAATCGCCAGCTCCACCTCCTTGCCCTGGTCGCGGGCGAGCTCGCGGGCAAGCCGCGGGAAGATCTCGAGCAGAGACGAGAACGGCAGCATGTGCATCTCCTTCACGTCGCGAAGGAGGCTGTCGGTCAATCCGGCGAACGTGCGCTGGTCGTGCTCGGCAGACCTGCTCAGCCGCAGCAACCGGTCCTCGACCGTTTTGATGAACAGTTGTTCGGCATCCAGGTATTCGGTCAGCTTCCGGAACTCCTGATCTGCCTTGTCGGCGCCGTTCGTCTTGCCGCCACCTTCGACCGACCGCTCGATCCGCCGCAGCGCGGGCTCAATCCGCACTCGCTCTTTTTTCCAGGCCGCAAGGGTGCCAGCGGCTTCCCGCAATTCTCTCGCTCGCTGAGCCGATGCCAGCCGCGGCGGCAGCAGTTCCTCGACTTGCCGCATCACCGCGTCGAGCTTCGCTGTCGAAACCCTGACTGTCTCGGACGCCAGGCTGGAAGCCCGGGGCGGCGTGGGTGCGCCGGCGGTCGCGGCAGGCTTTGCCGGCACCCCGGACGGAAATGCGGATGGAATCTCTCGCGCCGGCGGCATCGGGACGGGCTCTTCGGGTTCCGGCAACCGCCGATGCAGTGCATCGTTGAGTTGTCGGACCAGTGTCGCAATCACCGGCGGGCGGGCCTCTGACGCCTCGGCACCGGGAGCGAGAAAGCGGCCGAGGGCGTCGATCGTCTGGTGCAGCAAATCGAGCAGCGGCGGTGAAGTGGCGAGCCGATTACTCTTCAGTGTCGCGAACACGTTTTCCAGCGCGTGGCAGACCGATTCGATCTCCATAAAGTTCACGGCCTTGGCGGCGCCCTTCAGGCTGTGCGCCTCCCGAAAGATCTTCTCAATGAGTTCCGCCCGTGGCGCGTCCGCTGGCTCTTTCTCCAGCGCCAGCAGCCCCGCCGACATCGACTTGAGATGTTCGTCCGCCTCGACCCGAAAGGTCGCGAGAAGCCTCTTCAGCAACTCATCGTTCTTTTTGGCCATGGCCGCGTTCCGCTTTCGGAGTTCGGCGACTGGGCAGCGCGCCTGCGCACCGAAGTCCGCCCGCTCAGGCGGCCTTGCTCCCGATCAGGGAACCCAGCCTTTGTCCGAGCTCGTGCAGGTTGTGCGCCGCCGCCTCCGCCTGCTTGGTGCCGGCAACGTTCTGCACACTCGCCTGCTTAATGTTCTCCATGGCGAGGGCCACCTGATCCATGCCCACCATCTGCTGCTGGCTCGAGGCCGCGATCTGCGTGGCCGCCTGCGCCGCCTCGGTGACGCTGTCGGCGAGCTGCCGGATGGACTCGGCGGCCTCCGCCGATTGCTTGACGCCGGCCTCCACCGCCTTGCCGCCCTGCTCGGTCGCCAGCACCGCGGCGCTCGTGGCCTTCTGGATGTCGCCGAGAATCGTGCGCACCTGCGCGGTCGCCTGCTTGGACTGCTCGGCCAGGCTCTTCACTTCCTGCGCCACCACGGCGAAGCCCTTGCCCTGCTCGCCGGCGCGCGCCGCCTCAATGGCGGCATTGACCGCCAGCAGATTGGACTGCTCGGCCAGATCGTTCACCGTGGCGATGATCTCGCCGATCGCCTGGCTCTGCTCGGAGAGCCGCACGATCCCCTCGGCAATGGCGGCCATCTGCTCCTGGATGCGATGCATCCCCTGAATCGCGTCCTCCACCGACTTGCGCCCGGACTGCGAGACCTGCGCCACCTTCTGCGCGCTCTCGGACACATGCTTTGCCTTCTGGCTCGCCACCTGCGCCGTCTGCTTCACCTCCTCCACCGTCGCCGTGGTCTCGCTCACCGCAGTCGCAGTCTCCGCAGCCCCGGAAGCCACCTGCGTAGTGGTGGCGAGAATTTCGGCGGAAGAGGACGACAGCAAGGCGATACTGTCCCGAAGCTGGTGGGTGATGGTCCGAGTGATCGAAAAACCGACCAAACCCAATAGCGCGAAAGCGAGCGGAATCCCGTAAACGATCACAAATATCGTATTTTGGGCACCGGCTTTCATTGCGCTATCCCGCTCCTCCAGCACCGCCTTCTCCTCGTTTGCCATCTCGGCGATCACCTTTCGGATGTCATCCATCGCCTTCTTTCCCTTGTCGGACCGGATTACCTGCAACGCGGCATCAAACCCCTTGCTTCTCCGCAAATCGATCGTTTCCTTCAATTCGCCAATCTTGCCGGCAATGAAGGGTTCAAGGGTGTCGAGCCGCCGTTGCTGCTTAGGGTTATCCGCCGTCAACCCCCGGAGATGTTGAAGGATTTGATCGACAGCCGCCGTCGCGGTCTGGTACGGCTCCAGGTAACGCTCTTCTCCGACGATGACGTAACCACGTTGTCCGGTCTCAGCGTCAGTCATCACGGAAATCAGCCTCTCGAGGTTTTGAAGGATCTGATAGGTGTGGAATCTCAATTGAGCGGCCTCAATCAATCGGGTCGTACTTTGATAGGAGACCGCCCCGAGGATGACCAGGATGACCAGTGCAAGGGCGTATCCGGCTCCAATCTTTGTTCCGACAGACCATTTCATACCGCTATCCTCCCTTTACCGGTGGCGAGATCCCGTTCACCGCAGTCGCAGTCTCCGCAGCCCCGGAAGCCACCTGCGTAGTGGTGGCGAGAATTTCACTGGACGAGGAGGCGAGCACGCCGACATCTTCGCGGACCTCGCGCATCGCGCGCCGCAAGTTCTCGATCATGGCCACTGCGAGCAGCATCGCCAGCACACCGGCGATGACGAAGGCCAGGATCGTCTGCTGAACCTTGAGTTCCGATTCCGCGACGGCGGCGCGCGTCTTCTCCACTGCCGCCTTGCCCAGTTCCCGGGCAATGTCGCGCATCTTGTGGTAGCGCTCCTCCTGGATACAGAGCGCGAGCGTCCTGGCCTGCTCAATTTTCCCGTCGTAGATCAGCGGAACGAGCTGGTTGTCCCGGGTCTGCGCCGACGCCTCCTGAAGAGTCTTAAGCTCCTGAAGCCGGCCGGAGAGATGCAGATTGCCATGATTGCGTTCCAGCAACCGTTGCATGGTTTCACCGATTTGCCCTGCGCATTCCTTGGCCTCCTGATGCCAGGCTTCCTGCTCCGGCCGTTTCATGGTCGACATCATGGTCAGAAGCCTGTATCCGTCGCACCCTACGCGGACACCTGCTCTTGCACGACGATCTTCTCGTCGGTCAGAAGTTTTTCTGCATCGAGGATGACCGTGCGCTCGGGCGTCACACCCTTGAGATACTCTGCCCGGATGCCCGTGAGCGTGGGTAGGGAAGGCTGGATGCCGGAGAGTGGAACGCGGCGCACGCCGGCCACGGCGTCCGCCAGGATGCCGAAAAGCATGTTTTCGGACCGAAGAACGATGATCTTGTTGAGGTCAGTCAACCCCTTCTCCGGCAGACCGAAGAATTTCTTGATGTCGATGACCGAGAGGATCTCGCCGCGGACGTTGACGATGCCGAGGACAAATACCGGCGTGCACGGCAGCGGTGTCAGGTTTTCCAGCGGATAGACTTCCCGGACGTAACGCGATTCGACGCCGTATCGCTCGTGAGCCAGGCGAAATTCCACGACCTCGATGTGTTCGCCGTCGGCTTCCGCCTGCGCCGGCTCCCGGGCGAGCACCTGTGCCCTTTCCCTCAGGACCCGCTTCGTCTCCTCGGCAGACGGCGCACAAGCGCGCTCGATCGCGCTGCGCGCCGTTTCCAGCCGTCGCTCGACGTCGCGCCAATCGATCGCTGCTTGTCTTGACGTTGGCCTGCTGGCGTTCATGCGGCTTCTCCTCGTGCGTGCCCGGCGGCCGCACGCGGCAGGCTCGACCGCATGGACGCGATGATCTCGCCAAGCCGGCCTGCGGTCAGCCCCTCTGACTCCGACAGGATCTCGTCCTGCGAATGCGCATGAAGCAGTGCGAGCACGTTGTCAAAATGCCGCTCCGCCTCCCGGCGCTGACCTTGCGACAGGCGAAGGGCGCCCAACGCGAAATGTGCCAGCACGAAATTCGGATCAAGGTAGAGCGCACGCTTGAGCGACTGCGCGGCCGCGTCGCGTTGCCCACACTCCTGCTGGATGGTGGCAAGGAGATAATGGGGCGCCGGATTCAGCTTGTCGGCGGCGATCGCCTTTTCGCACCATGCGATCGCCTCGTCAAGCTTACCCTGATTGGCACAGATCCGCGCTCTTTGGCATGGCGCTCCATCCTCATCGTGCCGTTGCGATTGAACCTCGCTGTGTGGTCCCTCGGGAACGGCAGGCTGCTGCGGCACCATCAACGCTCGGCATGGGTGCAAAGCTTCTGGTTCTTCGTCCAACACCGGGCCCTGATGCCTGACAACGACGGGCCGCAGCCCGGGGTCCGCCATCTTGCGATAGAGGACGACACCGGGGAACTCGACCGCCGTGAACGCGGAAAACAAGGTGCTCGAGGTTTCCGTGGGGCTGGTGATCAGCCAGCCGCCGTCGAAGAGAGCGCGGCGCAGGTTCCCGACGACTTTCTTGGCGCGCTCCGCGGCGAAATACATCAGCACGTTCCGGCACAAGATCACGTCCATCGCATTCGAGTCGTTCGAGAGCGAGGGATAATCATCGTCGGCGAGATTGAGGTAGGAAAACGTCACCCTCTTCCTGATATGCGGGCGTATCTCGAAGCGTCTGTCCTTCCTCCGCTTGAAATACCGCTCCCGGAGCCAGGCCGGCGCGTCGCGGAACGACCATTCGCCGTACACGCCCTGCACTGCCTTGCGCAGAGACTCCGGATTGATGTCCGTGGCGAGAATGGAGACGTTCCATTCCCTGATGTTCGGGATCAGCCGGTCGAGGAGCATGGCGATCGAGTAGGGCTCCTCGCCCGTGCAGCAGCCCGCGCTCCAGACGCGCAACCGCCGCTCTCCCATGCCGTCACGGGCGCGGATCAGCTCCGGAAACACATGCTCCTCGAGGACCTCGAAGCTCCTCTTGTCGCGGAAGAAATAGGTCTCGCCCACGGTCAGATGGCCGGCGAGGATCTCGATCTGATTTCGCGTCAGGGGCGCGGCGACGAGCCAGCGGAGGCACGATTGCGTTTCCGTAAATCCGAACCCGTGCGCCGCGGCCGCGATTCCCCGCTCGAGATCGCCCCAGCGTTCCCTCGGAAAATGCAGACCCATCTGTGCGATCAGAGAATCGCTTAGACGGGACAAAAGCGAATCTTGCAAAGCCATTCGCGTATCCGCCTCAGGCATTCTTCATCGCCCGTTCCAGCGAGTTTTCTTCATCCAATGCGAGGAACTTGTCCAGGTTGTGGATGAGAATTAGGCCACCCTCGATTTTCGCGATGCCCTCCACGTATTCCAGGTCGGGGAGAATCCTTTCCGAGGCGACAACTTCCCGCTCGGAGTATTCCACGATGCCAAAGACCGCATCCGCCACGAGCGCGAGGGGACGGTTGGTAGTGTGCGCGATGACGATTTGGTCGCTGAGGGCGATGTCCCGCGTAGGCCGGCGAAAGCGCCTGCGGATGTCGGCCACCGGCACGACCCGGCCTTGGACGTTGATCACACCCAGGATGACGTCAGGAGCATCCGGGAGAGGCGTGATTTCCACCGCGCGAACTGCCCGCTCGACGCCGGCCAACGGCAGCGCATAACGGATGTCATCCAGCGCAAAACCAACCAGACGGTTAAACGAAACCATCGCCCTCCCTTTTTTCGCGTGACTCGAAGGACTGCCACTTGAGCTCAAGCCCGATGAGCAGGGCGCCCATGCGCGGGCGGCGGAGGAGGGAATCCGGCCCGCAATCCCCCGTGGCCACGCTGCTAAAGTACGCCGCCTGGGCGCACTTCAGACGCTCAAGGAATCCGCCTTCCGGGATGAGATGGCTGGCCTTTTCGAACTTGAAGAGAGGGAAGAAAAACGCATCCAAGAACCGGCGCTGTGTGCCGCACAAGCGCTCGTGAGCGCCATGAGTAGCCGTACATCGGCTGTGCCGAGCTTCCGGAATGTCCTTGCGCTTGGCGATTGCCTGCGCGTCGTTCTCGATCGCCCGGGCCAGGGCGGCCGCCGCCTCATCGAGCTTCATCCCCCGGCTCCCGGGCCCGTCTATGAAACCGCGACCGAAGCGGCGGAGGTCAGGCTTGCTTGCTTGCTTGCTTGCGCAAGAGTTTTTCCATTCGACGTTACCAAGCCTCTACATGTCTTGTTCATTTTGCGTCGGACTTCGCTGCGCCCTTCGCTGGTCGCCCTCTGTTCCACGGGCCCATGCGGTTGGCTAGCGGCGGCGCACCAAGGATCTCGCAAAATTTCCTATACGGCTCTTGCTCCACCCAGCGCCATCCGTCGCGGATCAGACAAAAGCGTACCCTCTCACGGCCCTCGGCGGCGATGCCCCGCGGGTAATCGTCGAGGCGCTCGCAGAAAACCCCGGCAGAGCCGATCTCGAAGTTGGGCCGGATATTGACCACTGTGCGCTACGACGCTTCGAATATCGTATTCCCGATCGCCCACTGTGGCAACGGCCCCGTCCGGCCTCTTCGGGGTAGCGTCCGTCAAGCTGGTGTAAATTGATCTCCGGCAGGTTGAGGGGATTTCTATGCTGCCGCCGGCAAGCTCGCCGGCTCGGCATCCCCATCGGGATGTCCGTCATCGAGTGCTGTGGCAGATAGCGATGCTGCAGCTACCAGTCCTCGTTCTGCTCCATCAGCACCGCGCCGATCAGACGCAGAATGCTGGCCTCATTCGGGAAGATGCCGACGACGTTGGCCCGGCGCTTCACTTCCTTGTCCAGCCGCTCCAAGGTGTTGGCCGAGTACAGTTTCACCCGGTGTGCCGCCGGATACGTGAAATACGCCAGCACATCCTCTTCCGCCTCGTCCATCAGCGCCGCCGCTTTCGGGAAGCGGGCGCGCAACTGGTCGGCCACCTGACGCCAGGTCTGATGGGCAGACGCCGCATCCGGTTGCACGAACACCGGGCGGATCAGCGCGCTGACCATCGCCTGGCTCACCTTTGGCACACAGGCCAGGAAGTTCCTCATGAAATGCACCCGGCAGCGCTGCCAGGCGGCGCAGAACACCTGTGCGACCGCGGCCTTCAGCCCGGCGTAGCGCGTCCGGAATCACCCGCTTCACGCCGGTGAGCCCGCGCTGCTTCAGGCTGTTCAGAAACCTCACCCACAACGGACGGGCCTCCGACTCGCCGATGGCCAGCCCCAGGATCTCGCGCCGGCCGGCCTGGTTCACCGCGCAGGCGATTATCGCCGCCACCGAGACCCACGCGTCCGCCTTGCCGCACCTTGAGGTAGGTGGCCTCCAGCCCCAGATAGGGCCATTCGCCCTCGATCGGCCGATTGAGGAACGAGCCCCCCGCTCGTCGATCTCTTCGCACAGGGCCGACACCTGGGATTTGCTGATGCCCGTTAGCCCCAAGGCTTGCACCCGGTCGTCCCCCTTGCGGGTGGACACGCCGCCGATCCAGGCTTCCTGCACCACCGCCGCCATCGCCTTCTCCGAGAGCCTTCTCGGTTCCAGAAAGGACGGGAAGTAGCTGCCGCTGCGAAGCTTCGGGATGCGCAAGTCCAACGTGCCCAAGCGGGTGTCGAGCGTGCGTTCCCGGTAGCCGTTGCGATACGCCTGCCGCTCCCCGGTACGCTCGTGCAGTCCGGCGCCTGCAACGCCAGAAGCCTCATAGTCCATCAGCCGGGCCCGCACCGTCTCCTCCAGCGAGCGCAGAAAATCCTCGCCGTCCTGTCGCTTTATCCACTCCGCAAATGCCATGCTGTTGTCAGCCATCGTCTTCTCCTTTGGTCTGGTTGCTGTCTTCGCAAACTCAACCTTACCGGAGATTTCGATGGCTACCGCCATCAGCGTGGATTTACACCCCTTCCGTGGACTCTACCTAAGAACAAAGCAGGGAATTGCTTAATAAATTAAATTAATACAATTACTTATGTCACATCATTGGCGGAGGGTGAGGGATTCGAACCCCCGGTAGGTTGCCCTACAACGGTTTTCAAGACCGCCGCATTAAACCGCTCTGCCAACCCTCCGGCTTGCCATTCCGCCGGTTCTAGCTCCGGCAAAATACGCCGCCCGCTTCCCGTGACACCAGCTATGCAACGTTTGCACTCTATAATAACATGTATTATCAATCGCTTGTGCCACGTGTCCCGGCCCGAATCAAGCTGGAAACATTGAAACTTTCGGGGACTTTAGGTAGTCTTACATCCGAGAGAATCATTCGATTACTCAGAGGAGAATAAGTATGCAACATGAAATGCAGGCCAGCCAGACAGCCCAACGGATAGGCGCACAAGGCATTGCCCTGGAACAACAGCGGGTATTGCGCAACACCTATTTGCTGCTGGCGCTCACCATGGTGCCGACCGTGGCGGGTGCGATGATCGGCATCAATACCGCCAGCATCATTATCCAGAATCCGATTCTCAGTTTTGTTCTAATGCTCGGCGGCGTGATCGGTTTGCAGTTTGCGATCGCCGCCAACCGCAACAACGGCTGGGGCGTGGTGCTGCTGCTCGGCATGACTTTCCTGCTGGGATGGTTCCTGGGGCCCCTGCTCAGCGTCGCGCTGACGCTGAAGAACGGTCCGCAGCTGGTAGGTCTCGCAGCCGGCGGCACCGGGATCGTGTTGTTCATCATGGGCGCGATCGCGACCACGACGCGCAGGGATTTCAGCTTCATGGGCAAGTTCCTGTTCGTCGGCATGATCGTGCTGCTGCTGGCAATGATCGCCAACATGTTCCTGCAGATCCCGGCGCTGGCGCTCACCATCTCCGCGCTGGTGGTGGTGGTGTTCTCGCTGTTCCTGCTGCACGATCTGTCCCGCATCGTCAACGGCGGTGAAACCAACTACATCATGGCGACGACGGGCGTCTACATGAGCCTGTTCAATATCTTTGCCAACCTGCTGCAGCTGCTGATGGCGCTCACCGGCCAGCGCGACTAGAGGCGGAACCGCAAAGGCGTAAACAACGGCCGGGCCATGTGCCCGGCCGTTGCTTTTTCAGGATTCGTCTTATACCCGAGTTACGCTGCTTGTCTGCCCGCGCTCCCGCAACCGGGCGTTCCGCTAACGTGTCGTGGGGGCATTGCCGACAGGCAGCCTAAAGTTCAGTCATGCGCCGCCGATATCACCTTAGCAAGCATGGTATTGGAAAAAGTCACACTTCGTGCCGCTCTTTGAAGAAGAGAGTTTGATAAATGACACAAACAGTATCCAGCAGCGTTGCCTCCGCCCAAGCCGCGGTGGCGATCCCTAACAGCGAATTCCTGTCGTTCACCCTCGGCAACGAAGATTACGGGGTCGAGATCCTGAAAGTGCAGGAAATCCGCGGCTATGAGGCGGTGACCCATATCGCCAACGCGCCGGATTTCTCGTCGTCGTTTGACACCCAGTACATCACGGGGCCGGGCACGGTGAATGATCGGATGCTGATTCTGGTGGACATCGAGAAGCTGATGTCCGACGCCGACATGGCGCTGATGGAACAGGCGACGCTGCAATAGGTTCCCGTTAATTAGTGTCGCTTCCGGGGATGGTGGAACCCCTCGCCTTCAGGCGCAGCAGAATCAAGACTCCTTCCCCCGCTTGCGGGGGAAGGGCGGGATGGGGGCGGGGTGCTGTAACCCACACATGATCTCGGACATCTTGCCCCCTCCCTGCCCCTCCCCCGCGCTACGCGCAAGGGAGGGGCTGTGCTGTGTTGTCGCAGTCGCCTTCAAGGCGACGCCCGTCGAAGCCACCGCCTTGCAGCCGGTGGTTGTTCACTCAAACCGGGACACGTATGAAGGTAAACGATTTGAGTGAAGTATACGTATGAAAGGAAACCAAACGATGAAAACCAGCACCTTCGTCAAAAAAGCGAGGGCGTCGGGTTTCAATCCCAAGTTCCTGAATGTTTCATTCGTGGGCACTGCGGACTTTATCAAGGAGGCCGGAAGCGATGGTGGGGGCGTTTACATCACGCAAGCGGTCCCTTCGCCCTACGATCCGGCCTCACCTCCCGTCACGCGATTTAAGGAGGCAAGACAATGAAATTACGTCTGTTGAGATTCGACTCTATCAGCAAAAAATTGCTGGTGCCCACGTTGCTGCTTGTTACAGTCCTGCTCAGCGCGCTGGGAGGTGCGATGATCGCCCAGCAGAACAGGGTGCTTCGTTCCATGATGGAATCCAAGGCGGACAGTCTGGCAACCATGCTTGGCAAAATCAGCGCACCGTACGTGACCAACTATGATCTTTCAGCCCTGGAAAATTTTGTCAAGGAAGCGACGAATGATCGCGACGTCGCCTTTGCCGAGTTTTACGACGCCTCTGCCAAATCGCTCGCCGGGAATCTCATGAAAGCACCTGCCGATCAGTCTGCGCTGATCATATATGAGCGCGACATCATCGAGCCCGACGGCAAGGCGATCGGTAAAGTCAAAGTCGGATATAAGACCACAGTGTTGCATGAGGCTTTGCGTACCAGCGTCACGATCGTGATCACGAGCGTTCTAGTGGTGCTCATGTTGCTTGCACTCGGGCTGACATTGATCGTAAGGGCAATAGCTCGTCCGGCGGCGAAGATTCTGGAAGGCTTCACCCTGCTCGCACAGGGCGAAGGCGATTTGACCGCCAGGATCGAAGTGAAAACCAATGATGAGTTGGGGCAAATGGTTGCCGCATTCAACAAGACGATGGAGAAGCTGCATGCCTTGATAAGCCAGATCCGCGATATGGCCGGTTCTATCAGCATAGGTGCGAAACAAATCGCCTCCGGCAACGCCGATTTGTCGCAGAGGACGGAAGAGCAGGCCTCCTCGCTGGAGGAGACCGCTTCCTCGATGGA